>JAAAOB010000149.1 GCA_009909035.1 Bacteroidota bacterium | reverse complement strand
TCGGTCTCTCTTTTATCGGCTGTGTTGGAAAGAACCTTTAAAAAATTTTAATATCTCCTCAAATGAAAGGTTCCATCCACTTCCGCAGTACATGGTTCTGCGAAACGCGTAAGGCTCGGTCACGTTGTCAGCGTGATTTGTCTCGACAGATACGATTGAGAGAGAATAAGATAGAGAGATGAAAGCCTACACCTATGTTCTCTATAATAAATCAGCCGAAAGACATTACACGGGTTCTTGTGATGATCTTAAGAAGAGAGTTAAACGTCATAATGAAGCACGAGTTTAATTACTACACATGGTGTTCCCTGGAAGCTTATCTGGTAAAAAATAAGCGATTCAAGAAGCGAGGCAAGGAAGCTGGAATCAAAAATCAAGAAACGCGGCGCTTCACGCTTTCTTCAGGATCGATCAAAACAGCAGTAACTTTCCGTTGTATTTCGTTGGATTAACCCCTAATTTTCTTTTCTTATAACATCGGGACGTGGCTCAGTGCGGTAGAGTCACGCGATTCGCGTGAGGGGTCGAGGGGTCGGTCACGCCACAGCGAGGCTCGGTCCCGACGGATACATAAAGAGAATGAAATGGAGAGATGAAGGCTTACACCTACATATTGTATAGCAAGTCTGCCGAAAGACATTACACGGGTTCTTGTGATGATCTTAAAAAAAGAGTTAAGCGTCATAATGAAGCACGCGTTCGATCTACAAAGCATGGTGTTCCCTGGAAGCTTATCTGGTATAAAAGAAGCGATTCAAGAAGCGAAGCAAGGAAGCTGGAATCAAAAATTAAAAAACGCGGCGCTTCACGCTTTCTTCAGGATCGATCAAAACAGCAGTAACTTTCCGTTGTATTTCGTTGGATTAACCCCTAATTTTCTTTCCTTATAACATCGGGACGTGGCTCAGTACGGTAGAGCACTCGGCTGGGGGTCGAGGGGTCGCTGGTTCAAATCCAGTCGTCCCGACAAAAGCAAAACCTCAATGTGCGTTTAAGGCGTGTGTTGGGGTTTTTCTGTTTTTGGCCGCGTTGCTTCGCTGCATGAATATTAGCCAAAATCCGAGCCACTGCTATACTATTGCTATACGGTCGTTTATCCAATCTCCATAATCCTCGTATAGATGCCATTGGGATGTGGCTCAGTACGGTAGAGTCAAGCAATTCGCGTGAGGGGGTCGAGCGGGTCGGTCACACCACAGCGAGGCTCGTCCCTACTTTTAGAGGGCTTTCTCTTCCCCGGCCTTGTGATTCCAGATACTTACGCCACCAGATCTTGAATAGTGCGATGAACCTTCCACTGGATGCTCGTTTTACCCCCCCTTCTTCAAGGGACAAAAAATTATTATTGGGATTGTCTTATATATTTACATATAATTTAATGTTGATGTATGATATATATTATTCTCAATAGTAAGATTATTGGTGATATTATTATCATTATTGATAAATAATTACCTTATTTTAGTCAGAAATCACAATTCTTATGGACGATGACTCCCCCGAAACGCCTTCGTTAGTGGACCGGCTCATTGAATTGGAAAAGATTTTGGATTTAAAACCTTCCAAAATGGCTGATATCGGCGGCTGCAGCCGTGCTACCTATTACCGGTATCGAAATGGAGACTCTTCACCGCCAGTAAAATTCCTCGACAATATTCTTGATTATGAGAATAACCTCAGCCCCCAGTGGCTTCTCGAGGGAACCGGCAAAATCTTTAAAAAGCCTCATGAACCCCAATCCGAAATAGCACTGGATGGGGATTCCCGTCAGTACGAATTCCCTTACGTCAGCCTGAGGTCGAAGAACGGACAGCAAGATGAGCTGCCGGTAGACGAGTGGTATGCGTCCAATGAGAAAATATCCATATCCAAAAAGTTTTTAGATCTGTTTATCGAATCGAAGAGCAGTAAACATTCATTTAGCATGAAGCTCCAGGGCGACTCCATGTTCCCTGACATCTGTTCCGGTGCCCTAATACTTGTAGACAAAACCCAGGTAGTGCCGCATACAGATGGCATATTTGCCGTGAAGTATGACGATTTTATTCGTTTAAAACTTCTACAACCCATGCCCGGGCACAGAATTATTCTTTCAACGATTAATAAGAAATTTGAGTCGATGGAGATAGACCGCAACCATGAAGGGTTCGAAATACTCGGGCGAGTCATTTGGAGCGCCAACAATATATAATATCCATCTCAATTCTTAATGAATGGCTTCAAAACGCCGAATATTGCTGATCGAAGATGATTTTCTCCAGTCTTTCGCAGTAAAACTGATTGTAGAAGATCTTAGTTTTGAAATTGTGGGTATAGCCGATAACGGGGCAGAAGCCATTGAAATAGCGGCGTCCGAGAAGCCGGATATTATTTTAATGGACGTAGTACTGCTCGGAGATCTGAGCGGTATCGACACAGCGATTGATATTCAGAAATCACTGGATATATGCCTGGTTTATATCACCGGCCTGATTGATATTAAGGTTTTCAAAAACCTTGACGAGTCAGATTACGTGGACATTCTATATAAACCTATCCACAAAAATGCCCTTCTTAGCGCACTCAATAAATGTACTTCATCAGACTAACGCTGGCCCTGGTTTCGCTTCTACCGATTTGTTGGCATTATTCATATCTGCAAATTCTTGTATCTTACCTTCGTAATATCAACAGAACAGGTCCGGAAACAGACCTCCGGTGCCGGTTTTATCAATATTTTAATCAATCGAAGTAAAGCCATGGGCGAACCATTACGAATAGGTGTACTGAGTACCGCTAAAATTGCTCGACATTATGTGATCCCTGCAATTCGCCAATCTTCCCACTGCCGTGTCGAGGGCATTGCATCAAGGAACAGCGTCCGGGCAAAAGAAACGGCTTCCGAGTTTGATATCCCTCGTTCGTATGGCTCTTACGAAGCGCTGCTGGCTGATTCCCGTATTGATGCGGTTTATATCCCTCTTCCCAACCATCTGCACGTGGAATGGTCGGTAAAAGCACTGGAAGCTGGCAAGCACGTCCTTTGCGAAAAACCGATCGGGCTGAATGCGGGGGAGGCCCGGCAGCTGAAAGCGGCATCCGATCGTTTTCCTTCTCTTAAAGTAATGGAAGCGTTCATGTATCGCTACCATCCACGATGGAAGCGGGTGGCTGAAATAGTTCAAGCCGGCGGGCTTGGAGAGATACGCGCCGTTCACTGTTATTTCTCCTACTACAACACAGATCCTGAAAACTACCGGAACAAATCCGGGATGGGGGGAGGAGCCTTGATGGATGTAGGGTGTTACGCTGTATCCGTGGCACGATTGATTTTCGGGAGAGAGCCCGAGACGGTAACCGGGGCTTCGGATATCGACCCTGAATTTGGAATAGACCGTCTCACATCCGGCCTCATGAGCTTTGGCAGCGGAAGTTCCGTTTTCACCTGCTCTACCCAGGCACATAATGATCAATACGTGAACGTTTACGGTACCGAGGGTATGATTGAACTTGATCAGCCGTTCAACCCTGATTTTTCACAGGAGACCACATTCAGGATGGTGAATTCGGCAGGAACCTCAATTGAGTCCTTTGCACCCTGCAACCATTTTACGCTGCAGGCGGATGCGTTTTCGGAGTGCATATCCTCCAACACGCCCCCGCCTCTGTCACTTGAGGACTCTATCGCCAATATGGCGGTTATCGATCAACTTTTGTCGTGAGATTGATATGGCTAAATGATGCAAAATCAGTACGATCAGTAGGATATTTCAACCCTGCCGCCAGACGTACGGGCAGCAATAATCGGCCCGCCGCGCCCAATTTGGCCGCGAATTCTATCTCTCTCCGAGTGTCCAGTAAAATTTACAAGCCTCATATCGACGCGATTTCCTCTCAGATCTACATCAAAATGATCCGTTTCGGGAATCTTTACCATAATACTGCCCCCGCTGGTTCTTAGGTTAATATCATCGGTAAAATCCACCATTTGCGCACGAATACTTCCGCCGCTGGTTCGGGCGTCTAATGCCCCGGAAATATCCTCCAGCCGGATGCTTCCGCCACTGGTTCTCAACTCGGAACGGCCATAGAGTCCATCAGCCCTGATGGAGCCCCCGCTTGTGCGGGCCGATACTGCTCCTTCAATATCCGAAAGCGTAATACTTCCCCCGGATGTGCGGAGATCAACATCACCCAAAATCATTTCTGCCGTCACGCTACCGCCACTCGTTCTCAGGGATACATTGTTGTTAAAACCAACGGCTTTCACCGATCCGCCGCTGGTACGGCCATCGATAACTGAGCCGCGGGGCGCACGAACCACAAATGAAATTGAAAGCCGGGAATCTGAACCAAACCAGCTAAAGACACCGTTCTCACTCATCTTTTCGGCTTTGGCAATTACACCGTTTTCATCCTGCAGGATGGTAATTTCATAATCCTCAAGATCTGTATCCGATGGCAGCAGTGATCGATTACCTCGCCGGACAATCATCTCTACGCGAACCTCATCAGTTTCATGGCCGATAACATCAATAAATCCCCCGCTTGTCCGGATTTGAACATTGGGCTGCGAGTTGGTTTCGAACCGTTCGGACCTGTAGATATCTGATGTATCCTGTGCCAGTATAGATGAAAAGAAAGCGGCTACAATTGCAAATACACAGGCCAGGAATTTTATTAGTTTTTCCATACCGTAATTGTTCAGTTTTATATTTTCATATTGCGCATACCCTGTACCTTACGCCGAACCTGTTTAAAATGTTACATTTGAATCAGCCGGTGATGAAATTTGTTACTGGAATCCCGTGTGATTTCATCCATTCTTTTTGTAATATCACAGCCCATTTCAATCGAATCCGTACGTTATGAAACTCCCTTTTGTGTTAGCCAAACGATTTGTGGCAGGTGAAAGCTTTGACCAGTCAATCCCAAAAGTCCGGCACCTGAACGACCACGGCATTAAGGTTACGCTTGATCTGCTGGGGGAGAATGTAAAAGATCGCGAGACGGCGGACAGAACTGTAGAAAGCTATATTCAGCTTATCGAAAATATTCATACGGCGGGATTGGATAGCACAATATCCATCAAACTCACCATGCTAGGCCTTGATATCGACCGGAACTACTGTCGCGACAACCTCTTCCGGCTGCTGGATACGGCGCGAACGAACGATTCATTTGTCCGAATCGATATGGAGGGATCGGATTATACACAGGCAACCATCGATCTTTTTAAGGAAGCGTTTAAAACATATGGAACGCATGTGGGCACCGTCATCCAGGCGTACCTGCATCGCACAAAAGATGATATACCTGAATTGGCCGAGCTGGGTGCCGATATACGGCTCTGCAAGGGAGCCTACAGCGAGCCTGAACGCATTGCGCTGCAGAACATGCCGGCAATTCGCGAAGCATATAAAGAGTATGCCAAAATATTACTGGAGAAAACGCCTCATCCCCGGATTGCCACCCACGATGATGAACTGCTGGAATGGGTACAAGAGTATGCCATAGAGAAAAAGCTGGGGAAATCCCGTTTTGAGTTCCAGATGCTCTACGGCCTTCGTGAAGAGACCATGATTGAACTTACAGAACAGGGATACAACACACGGGTGTATGTGCCTTACGGTACCATGTGGTTCCCCTATTTTAAGCGGCGTCTGCTTGAGCGGAAGGAGAACATATTTTTTGTGGCCACCACGATGTTTAAGAAATAGATGACGCTTTGGATTTACTGCGGCTCAATCGCCTCGGATCCTTCGATGACATCCAGTTTGTTACGATCTATTTCTGCAACGTAATGAGTGCCGCTCAGGGAGTCGTACCGAATATGAAAGAGGCGGTTCTCACTCAATAAGTCGATGTTACCAGTCATACTCTTCCGGTCAATTGACAGCGTAACGGCACCTTCGTGTGGGTCCAATATTGAGGCCGTAAGATTACGAATATGCTCTCCAAGCGCCTGGTTCCTGTTGATTCTTGCAGAGATACTCAGGTCTTGATCCAGCGACAGCGTGATCACCTCTCCTTCCCGGTACTGCCGCAATGCCCCGAGACTGTCCGAGGGTTCCACGTAGACATACGAAAGAACCGCCTGCCGGTCCATGCCAGCCGGTTCAGCGGCAGCTGAATCACTTGTTTGATTCGGTACAGGCATCAGCAAGTTGTCAACACCCGTCTGCATGGCAAGTGTCGGTGTTATAGAGGATGAACCGGGATCCTGATCAACATTTTCCTCCTGACCCTCCGAACATGAATATAGAAGAACGGTAATGGAAAGTGCGAACACCAGGCGTATACTTTTTTTCATAATCAGTTTTGCTTATTTGATCAAGACCATTTGACGTGTTATAGATTCTGTTTGTGTCTGCAGGCGGTAGATATACACCCCGCTTGATAGTCCGCCGGCGTTAAACGTTCGTTCATGCTGGCCGGCATTCAGCGTTCCCTGAACAAGCCTTGCCACTCGCTGCCCCGCAATGTTGAATACTTCCAGCGTAACGTCGGTGCTTCTGTCGAGCGTGAACTGTATACGCGTGGACGGATTAAACGGGTTTGGAAAATTTTGTTTCAGTGATACCTGGTCGGGAACTTCGGTTCCGGTTTCATTGCTGGTAGCGAGTTCAATATCGGCCGAAACCGGTACTTCGATCACCGGATTTTCCGGATCATTACTACGAACTCTGACTACCGTTTGATAAGTACCGGTTTCCACGCCAACGGCGTTTAGTGTCAGGTTCACCGTCTGGGTGGAAGCGGGAGGCACTACTCCGGCAGTCTCCTCAGCGATAAGCCAGTTAAACGGGGTATGATTGCGCACGACCTCCAGCTCATCGATATCCATTTGCGTTCCCGCCACTCCATTTCTATGCCCGAAATAGATATAATCCGGTTTACGGCCTAACGGGTACGGGTTGGACGCAATCTGCGTGCCGTTCAGTACATAGTCGATCGTCCGGTTGTTAGGATTATAACGGATCTCCATCTGCTGGTACGTTCCTTCGAGAGGCAGAGGCGTTTGTGTGGAGCCAAAGGCACCGTCCCCGTTTTCATCAATCGTTCGGGCAAAGATTGTGCCTCCCGACACAATGATACCGGACGAAATCGTGGCCGTACTTCCATCAAAAATATAGACGTCAAACGTTTCGCTTTCTCCCTGGACCGATCCATCCAGTGCGGCAATTTTGAACGATACTGTAAATTCTCCCATCGGTTGCGGCCCAAAAAACGGGGATCGCACAAATACCGAGTTGTCTGTTTCTGATCGATGGGGCAGCCGCAGATGCCGGAAGCCGGAGGACGGATTTTCATCTGAGAGTTGGAATTGCGCTTCCTCAGAAAACGCCCGCCAGCCGGCTATTGCGGTTTGATCGCCCGGGCTGAACCCGTCCCTTCCTTCAAAGCCTGTGGATAAGATGGTTCCATCTTCCTCTGCCTGTTCAAAAACATTATTTCCGCTGAATGTTTTAAAACCGGGTGCGACTTTCACCGTTGCTACCGGCTGTTTAAGCTTTTGCCTGGCAACCGTACCACTCGAAATATCAAAATCGAAATCCCACATCAGATCCGATTGCCCGTCGTTCCGGATTGTAACCGGAACCGTTGCCGTACTATTATCCTGATTCAACACGGCCGATATGGATGTCTCATCCACGCCGGCTACAGGTGCATCGGTTACAGTGGGCCTATAAGATGCAATAACCCGTTTAATTTCCCGAAAACTGCGGGCACTGTTGGCGGGCCCCGCTTCGTTCGTCGAGGTAATGGTATTTCCTGTACGCAGACTGTTAAATCTCACATCGGGATTTGAAAAATACTGTATTCCCTGAAAGCCACCCGTTGTATAGGCCATTACCGTGGCATAGTCGTTCGTTGGATTTGAGAAGCGGTTTCCTGTGGAGTAGACAAAGAGGCCGCCTAAATCATTCGCTGCCGCTGTGGGTTGATTTCGTGCATGAGCACTCCCCATGTTATGGCCGACTTCATGAATTAATGTTGTGTTATTCCCTATCTGCTGTACCCTGTTCACCGAAAACCCCCGCGGCGAATTCCCCGCTGTGGAGTTATTGAGCCAGGCGATGCCCCCCGTATTTGGTTCACTCATAACGGCCGCCACAAGATCGGCACCAAACTCATCTCTTTTCTGATGAACATCTTCCATAAAGCCATCAAAGTCGGTTTCCGTACAGTCTGCCGAAGACCCGCAGAGGTCGAACCTGTTATCAGGGTTGCGGGTCAGCCGCCGAAGGTGATCTATCGCATCAACAAACCCAAAATCCCCCTCGTCGATTTGCTCAAGAGAGTCACCGGTATAGAATACCTCGTACATGTGGACAAGCCTCAGCTCGATAAATACTTCGCTGTTATCAAGAGCCGTCTGCGAGAGTGCCATAGCGCTGGCAATAACCTGTTCAATGGATCCAAAGGATGACTCATCGGCCCATAATCGTGCATTTTCGGTATATGGAATGAGAATGTCGATTGTAATTTCATCCTCAAGGGAGGATGCCATGGCCGAGAGATGGGGCACATGAGCCGAAATAGCGTTTTGCACCCCTTTTCCCGCATGCGATATCTCGTTAAAAGGTCGCCCGTCAGCAGGCAGCAGGGCGTCCACTGAACAGTATTGGGCGTCGTCATGGAAAGCCGATTCTTTTGCAATATAGTTACGTTCCGCATCCGGGTCGAACTCGAAGTGATAGACCGTATCGTGAGTGCGGTTAAAGATGCCTGTAAGAATACCATCAGAATAGGTAAACGTGAAGCTTTGATCCGGTTTGCCGGTTTCGTGGGCAAATACCGATATTGTTCGTTCCGTGTATTGTTCGATCCGCCTCACAAACAAGGACACCTCATCAGTACGCGAAAGCTGCAGGTTGATTTGGTCTCCTACCTGCAGCTCTCCCTGTTGTAAAGGTGTGGAATTCAGCTGGTAATAGATTCGTTCTTGAGCGTGCCCCGTTACAGTTTGAGCCGTAACCTGCTTATAGCTGGATGGTATCGAATTTAACGTAATTTCCTGTTGTGCAAGTGCGTCGGAAGAAAACAGAAAAAAAAGCAGCATCAGAGATGAAATAGTATATTGAATATTCATAATCGTTTATTTACTTCAGAAAAAATATAATTGTAAATAGCGCTATTACTATTTATTGTCAAATCTTAATTCGGCTGCATATAAAGTGTAGCTCAATTCCGGAATTCTTTCATAACAAATTGCTCACGTCAATCCATTATTAAATGAAGAATACAACACGAAAAGGCGGCTTGTCAGCATTGGTACTCATTCTGTTTCTCGCGCTCTGTTTTGGTGTGGCGTGGACCGGCGCACAAGTTTCGCCTGGAATTGCATCTTCTGATTGGTACGACCAGCTGAACAAACCGGACTGGAATCCGCCCGGATGGGTGTTTGGACCGGTCTGGACGTTACTCTATACGATGATGGCGATAGCTGCCTGGCGAATTTGGCGAATATCGGGTTTTGGCGACAGCAAGCCAGAGCTCTCCTTTTTTGGGCTGCAGCTCTTTCTCAATGGTCTCTGGTCGCAGCTTTTTTTCAACTTGCAGAACCCGGGACTGGCTTTTGCAGAAATTATTCTTCTGCTGGCAGCTATTATCGCAACAACGCGTTTGTTTTACAGGAAAGATCCAATCTCCGGCTGGCTGATGATTCCCTACATCGTATGGGTTGCCTTTGCTTCCGTTCTAAATGGTACGATCTGGATGATTAATTAGATGTGAGATATCAGACTCGAGATATGAGATGTGAGATTATTGATGAGGAAATCCCTATCTATTGAATGAAATATGGATGCCTGTCATCTACAATCTGTTCTACGAAAACCGGTCGGACAGGCGGTTAATCAGGTATCCGCTCTCTTTCAGAGCCTGCGTTGCAAATCGCCCAAAGAAGTCTGTTACGGCTTCAAACTCTTTTATAAATCCGGCCTTGTCGTCTTTTTCAACCATCTCGATCAGCCGTTCGTGATGCTTAAAAAATGAGACAAGAAGCTCTCTTCGCTCCTTGTTGGCAAACACGATGTCGGCATACAGTTCCGCATCCTGCGCAAAAATCCGTCCCGTCATCATCAGTTCCGCCCTATACACCGGACTGGAGTATTCAAGCATTTGATGGGGGTTCAGGTCGTACTCTTTCATGTACGATCCATGCAGAAGTGCAACGAAGTGCCGCAGACCCTGCACAAGGTTCATGACGTGATCGTGATTGGCCGGATCGGCTTCTACAACCCGCATACCCCAAAGTTTGCATTGCTCTTTAAACCACTCTGCGGCATTGGGGTCCCGTCCGTCAGAAAAAACCATCAGCTGTTTTGAGAGGTTTGGAACATCCGGCCCGTGCATGGGATGCAGCCCGACAACAGGCCCGCTGTGCGCTTTCAGCATCGCCTCAAGGGGCGCCGTTTTGTTGCTGGTAAAATCAGCCAGTATGGTGCCGGGGTGCAGCTGGTTACTCAATCTCTCGATGACCGAGACGGTTGCGTTGATCGGTACCGTAACGATGGCCAGGTCCAGCTCGGGAGCGATCTCCTCCAGCTCGTACCAGTTCCCCTTATCGATGCTAAACGTCTTGTGGCCGCTCTGATCGGCAACTTTCCGATAGAGAGACCCCATCCCCCCTTCGCCTCCAACAAAAAGTATCCTCTTGGGCTCTTTTGTGGCCCTCGGAAATGTATTTGTAGACTGGGTGGCGCGCGAGGCAGACATGATCATACGTAAAAAATCTTCCGCCCAGTCCGGGTCCAGGTCCCGTTCAGCAGCCATATCCCGAAAACGGATCGATTTCTCTTCCTCACGTTCCGCTACAAATACCGGTAACTGGTTCTCGATTTTATACTCGATTACATCGCGAGATACCTGGTTCCTCTCGTTCAGAAGGTCCAGTATTTTTTGATCTATTTCATCGATGCGCTGCCGCTGGGCAGATAAGTCAGTATTATTCGACATAAACTATAAAGCGTTGAAAATTTTACATTACGTATCGTTAGCAATTCTGGCTGCAATGGAGACTGCAGGATAATGTACTGCTCAAAAGTAGCCTAAAATGAGATAAGTTGTCTAATCTGATTTGGGCCGCCCCACCGGTCAATACAACAGCTTTTCTGCCGGCTTTCACAGACTTTTTTATTCTATAAGAGCCTGACACTTTTGTCAAATTTCTGTTATTTTACAGGTCTGAATCAAACTCATATGTCTAAATGAAGAAAAACGCATTTTATATTCTCTCTGGTTTTATCCTTTTTGCCGCTCTGTCGCGGCTGCTGCCTCATGCCACCAACTTTACACCTCTCGGAGCTATCGCCCTGTTTGGGGCTGCCTATTTTCCGAGCAAGAAATGGGCTTTCATTATACCCATTTTCGCTCTCTGGCTGAGTGATCTTTTCTTAAACAATATATTTTACAGTGCGTATTATGAAGGGTTTACTCTCTTCACAAGTGGATTTCTCTACATCTATGGAGCCTTTGCACTGATCATTATCCTTGGGTTTTATCTTTTCAAACATATCACCCTTCCTCGCGTTGTAGGCGGAGCACTTGGCGGATCGATTATCTTCTTTGTCATCAGCAATTTCGGAGTCTGGCTCACCAGCCCGATGTACCCGGTAACTCTCGAAGGGCTGGCTCTCTGCTATACCGCGGCAATTCCTTTTTTCCATTATACACTGGCGGGTAACCTGCTCTACTGCGGGGTCCTATTTGGGGGTTATGAGTATATCAAATACAAAAATCCCGAACTATCACTCGCTCAGGTTTAACCGATAAAAACTCCCCGGATCCCAAAGAGCCGGATGATACGGCCCGCATAGCGTCTCTGCTGCCCGGGCTTACGGAGCTTGTGTGTACTCTTGGGCTGCAAGACAGGCTTGTTGCGCGCTCGCATGAATGCAATTTTCCCGAGTCTGTTCGCGTACTTCCCACCGTTACAGCTCCTAAGTACTCCGTTGAACCGGGAGAGTCAAGCGGCGATATACAGGATAAGATTAGCTACCTCCTGCGCAATGCCCTTTCCATTTACGAAGTGGATGTACAGCTACTCTCCGAACTCCGACCGGATATCATACTTACGCAAAATCATTGCGAGGTATGCGCGGTTTCGGAATCGGATCTCGATCAATCCGTTCGGAAGGCTCTTGGTCCGGATACAGAGATTATCTCCACGTCACCTGTCAACATCGACACCATTTTGTCATCCTTTCAACAGGTATCCGGGCAGCTGGGAGTGCCGGCAAGAGGAAGAGACCTCGTTCGTCAGATCCAGTCCAGGTTTGACGAGATAGAAAAACGGACAGAAAATGAAAAAAAGCCGACTGTTGTCTCTGTTGAGTGGATAGACCCGTTGATGGCAGGCGGCAACTGGATGCCGGAACTGGTACAAATAGCCGGCGGGGCCAATCAGCTCTCCACCGCGGGCAAACATTCTGAATGGATTGAGTGGGAAGCCATTCAGCGGGCTGACCCGGACATCCTGCTGGTGGTGCCGTGCGGATACTCCATATCACAAACGCTAAACGAAATGCATGCTCTCGAAAGCAACACCGGGTGGCATGACCTGGAGGCGGTCCGGAATAACAATGTCTATATCCTGGACGGGGATCACTATTTTAACCGGCCGGGTCCGCGACTCAAAGAATCGGCGGAGATCCTCGCACACATTTTTCATCCCTCACTATTCAAGAACAGGGAGATTTCGTCCGGGTGGGTTCAATACAATTCGGAAACAGATCAACAACACACTGCCACAGGCAGTAGGTAATTTCTTTAATTCAGCACTATGTCAAAAAAAATTGTCATCATTGGCGCCACATCAGGAATCGGTGAAGAACTGGCCCGCCAGTGTGTGGACAAGGAGTATCACGTGGGAGGTACGGGACGGAGAGTGGAGCGGCTCGAAGCTCTTAAAAAAGAACTTGGAAATTACTTCGCCTACACCGGGATGGATGTCACGCGATTTGAGGAAGCGAAACGCCAGCTCCATAAGCTTATAGATGAGCTCGGCGGCATGGATATTATCGTACTGAACGCGGGGATTTCCAACTACCCGTCCTCATCCATCACGGCTATGGAGCAAAAAATAATTGATGTAAATGTGAGCGGATTTGTACAGTTATTTGGAGAAGCATTTCAATACTTTCGAAATCAGGGCCATGGCCAGATCGTAGGTATCTCCTCTATCGCATCCCTGTTCGGGTCCTCTCGTGCAGCTCCATATAGCTCCTCGAAGGCGTTTATTTCCACGTATATGCAGGCCTACCGGCAGCGTTGCAACAAAATCAATGAAGAGATTACGATTACGGACGTAAAGCCCGGATTTGTTAAAAGCG
>JAAAOB010000168.1 GCA_009909035.1 Bacteroidota bacterium | reverse complement strand
TTCGATATACTGAAACGCCTCCGGGTAGGTTAGCTGGTAGATATCAGAACTCCTGCGGGCCAAATCACGCGGATACAAATTCAGATCCATCACCACATCCACCGTGTCGGTTTCTACATACCCTCCGTCCACAAACGTCCGCACGCGCAACCGGTCTGCGTTCCATTGAGACAGTGAATCAACCCATTGAATTCGATTGGCATTTGAAATTCGTTTCACAGTTTCATCATCGAATGTTACGGCAGATGCCTGGTAGCCGGTATTACTACTGGCTTCGAAAAAATTAAAGCTTACGATGGTGCTGTCTGACTCTTGCCTGAAGATTTTCCCCCTGTCAATGCGGTCGGACTGGCCGCCCATATATTTGTTTTCAAATTCAAAGCGTTCAGCGTTTGAGTCCGGGATTATGTAGGCGTCGAGATAGCTGATGGATACACCCACCAGAAATCCGAAAATCAGATATGGAACGACCAGCCTGTAAAGACTGACACCGGATGCTTTAAGAGCAATTATTTCAAGGCGTTCCGTCATTTGACCGGTCAGCAACAGGCAGGCAACAAAAACCGCAAGCGGCGACATCAGGCGAATCATCTCGGGAATATAGTTCAAATAGTACAGGTTCCAGATCTCGGACAGTTCCGCCCCTTTGTCTGTAAAGTCATCGCTATTTTCGGAGAAATCGATCAGAATAAAAATAAAGATTAGCACAATCAGCACGAATAGTGTGATAGTGAGCAGTCTTAAAAATATATGCCTGTCAAATCTATTCATTCGACTGGAGTAGATTGGTGATTTTCAGCGGTGTGCAAACGTGAAGCATTAAGAGCAGCCCGATAATAAAATAGATCATGTTGATTCCCCACATCCCCATGAAGGGAGATATGATTCCGCGGTCGGCAAACTTTTCACCTTGAATAATGGCTATAAAATAGATGGTAAGAATGACGGCACTTATCAGAGCGGCAACACCTAAGTTGCCATTGCGTGTCAGCATGCCGATGGGTGCTCCGATCATGACAAACAGAATACAGGCAAATGGAATGGATAGTTTTTTATGGATTTCTACCCAAAATTCAGCAATTCTGAGAAAACGCCAGTCGATGTTTGATTTAAAACTTTCCACATCCGCTTTATGGCGGTTCAGTGAATTAATCGCGGAATTCAGGGCAGAAATTTGAGATTCCGGACCCTCAAGTATTTGCAGTGCAGGAAGGTCAGTATCAAACGGGGGCAGCGTGTCATTTTCACTGGCCGAGATGTGGTACATATCGGTAGAGGCATCCAGTTTGAAGGGTACTTGCTCCTCCTGCATGGTTCTCTTGGTAAAATTAAGGAACTCTTTCTGTACTTCATCCTTCAGCGTATCTACAACCGCCAGCATCGCTTCACCGCTCATGGTACGTCCCGTTCGGGAACGGCTTTCGGGATTGGTCCGGGAAAATGAGAGTTCCGAAAGATCAAAACTCAACCGGTACCGCGAAAAATCGGTTCTTTCCATTTTTTCCGTACCGCGATTTTGGCCCGGAATGTATCTCAGTATCGATCCGTCATGAAGGAAAAGGGATAGTGTTTGATCGTCTTCACTCTCAAGAATTCCGGAATCTGCCCGAATAAAGGCGCGATATCGGTCCTCTACCGGTTCCTGGAAAATCGTCAGGTTCCGGAGTGTGTCTGACTCACTGTCGATCTGCCGTACGAGGAACGTATATCCTTCAATCCCCTCGTAAAATGAATTTTCCTCCAGGTCGAAACCGGGTTTTGCCATTCGAATATCGATAAAAAGGGAACGGGCTTTATGGTTGGCTTCCGGCAGGATGTAGTTCGAAAAATAGGATGTAGAAATGAAAAGAAGTACAGATGCTCCAAGTACCGGCAAAACCAGCTTGATTGGGTTAACGCCGGCCGCACGAACGGCTGTCAGCTCGTTCCATTCGGAAAACTTACCGAACGCCACAAGATTCGCCACAAGGATCGCCATCGGCACGGCAAGCACAACCATATAGGCCAGGTTGCTTAAGATAAGTTCAATAACAACCAAAATAGGTAGTCCTTTTCCCACAAGCTTGTCAACGTGCAGCATCAAAAACTGCATCAGTAAAAGGAACATCAATACAAAAAAGCAGAAAAAAAACGGTCCAATATGCTTTTTTAGAAGATCAAGTTGTACTTTGTTTATCATAACTTAAATATACAAACTGTAAAAGACGGGAAGAAAGATATTTAGTGTAATAGCCGATGTTTTATTGATTCGTACTTTCAACATGTTTGTTAAAGCATTATTATCAGGCCACCGATAATGTGTTATACCCACAATTTTAGATAGCCTATTGAGACGAAACGATACGACGGAATAAAACGCAATATTAAGTAGTATGGCTTATCTGTCAGGTGTGCCCCGGTTGATTGGTATAATGCACAGATGGTCAGTATTCAAACGATCGTGAAGAACGTACGTCGACTTTTATCGGTTATCCTCTGTTTTGGCATCTTCTCGTCAGTATTGATACCTGACGGGAGCGCTCAGAATTTCTCTGATGGTGATACACTCCGTTCCTCTGCGGATACGCTGAGCCAGGAGGGGCTCATCGGTGCCAAACCTGTTCTTGGAACCCCAGTTAGCCGGCCTTTCTTAAAACCGCTCCCCAAGCTCTACTTCATTACTCTTCCGGCCGAAGAGGTTGTTATTGAACGAACCAAAGAGGACCATTTCTTTGTCCGGAAGACCATCAAAGGGTATCCAAGTGGTGCGCCCAGCTTTTATACATTCAGCCAGTATCGTCAAGCCTACCAAGATCGATCCATACGTCAAAATTGGCGTAACCTTGTGCTTGAATCGAGACAGCGGCGCCAGCGGGGCCGGGGGCTTCTTGATTTTAGTATGGAAATACCGGGCGGTGAAGAGTCTGCCTTTACAACCATTTTCGGGCGACCCGAGGTGAATCTCAGGGTAAACGGTGTGGCGTCAATGAATGTGGGAGCCTCAATTCAGAGTTCACCGGATGATATTAATCTGCCGGAAGATCAGCGTACACGCGTTGATCCCACATTTGATCAAAGCCTGCAGCTGAATATACAGGGAACCATCGGGGATAAACTGACGATCCAGACAGATTGGGATACCGAACGAAATTTCGAATATCAAAACCGGCTGAGCATTGTCTATGAAGGCTATGAAGATGAGGTGCTAAAACGGATCGAAATGGGGAATGTGTCGATGAATACCGGGAATTCCCTGATACGGGGTAGCGGCGCACTGTTCGGGATAAAATCGGTAGCAGAATTTGGCCCGCTTCGAATATCGTCGGTGATTTCTCAACAGGATGGTGAAAGTAATGTTGAAACCATCAGTGGCGGCTCACAGGAGCAGCAGATCCGGATCAGGCCTGCAGGCTATGAGGATGATCGACACTTCTTCCTGGACTTTTATACCCGCCAGGAGTTCGAAAACAGCCTCTCCAATCCTCAGCAATTAAGTCAAACGCTCCAGATTGCCGATGTAGAGGTCTGGAAACTACGCGAAACTGTTCAGGCCGATGAGGGGGCACGCCGGGCAGTTGCACTTGCGGATATTGGAGTCAGAGAGACTTCAGAGGGGGAATTTCTTCCGCCGGATAACGAAAACGACAGGTTTCCGGATGAGCTCCTGGACCAGTTCCGGGATCCACAGGATGGTGTGTCGGCTGAAAATCTTGGCATTGAAGATTCCCGAAATTTCGAGGAGGGATTTTTTACGCTTCTGCAGGAGGGCGAAGACTATACGGTGGATAAAGTATCGGGATATATTTCATTGCGAAGTTCTCTGGGCTCGCGGGAGGTCCTTGCCGTTGCGTTCAATTACAGGGATTTTTCCGGCAACATTGTTAACGTAGGGGAGATCAACCAGGGGGGAGGTGACCGAATCTATCTAAAAATGTTGCGCCCCCGGAACGTTGCCACAGACAATGACCTGTTCCCTCTCACCATGAGAAATGTCTACTCTCTCGGGGTCAGTAACATTACGCGCGATAACCTGGAAATCGATCTGTTATTCACTGAACGTAATGTTTCACAAAATCGCCTGCCGGGCCGGAACACCACGCTGCTTCAGGATCTGGGACTTGACAGGGTCGACTCGCAGGGAGCTTTAAATCCTGACAACGAGATTGATTTCGGAACAGGCACACTGAACGCCCAGAGCGGTCGCATTATTTTTCCTTTTGTGGAACCGTTTGGAAATCGTCTTGAAACGTTACTGGAAGACTCTCCCGCATCAGAGGAAGACATTGAGCGGCTGGTGTATGACGAACTATACGAACAGCGACAACGCAATGCGGCTGAAAGTTCGAAAAATGGATTTTACAGGTTCGAGGGAGTTTCAAGAGGAGGCGTACAGGAAAATTATAATCTCGGGCTGGCCCTCGTTCAAGGGTCGGTCACCGTACGGGCAAACGGCGTGGAGCTCCAGGAAGATGTGGACTACCAGGTAGACTACTCTTTTGGAAGCATAACTATTCTGAATGAACGGTACACCGCACCGGGCCAAGACATCACCATTGAGTACGAAAACCAGGCGTTAACCTCGATAGAACAAAAAACCTTTACCGGTATCAGGGCAGAATATGAAGTAAATAACGATATTCAGTTAGGTGGTACATATTTTAGTTTTAGTGAGCGTCCACTGGACGATAAAATCCGAATAGGAGATGAGCCGATAAGCAATTCAGTGATCGGTTTAGACGCTAATGCCCGCTTCGATACGCCGTTTGTTACCCGTGCTCTTGATGCGTTTCCACTGCTGCAAACCCGGGCGGAGTCGGAGTTTTCATTCAGCGGTGAATTTGCACAGCTGCGACCGGGTGTAGCAGAAACAAGGGCTGTAAAAAGTGCAATAGATGACAATGAGCTTTTTTCGGATGAAGAGGATGGGTTATCCTTTATCGATGATTTTGAGGGGTCCACCATTAAACTGAATCTTCTGAATGTAAACCGGTGGAGTATGGCTGCTGCACCGGCAGCCGTTCCCGGCCTGCCGTTCGATACCCAAATTTTTGAAGAGGAGAATGTTGTAACGCCCCCCGACGCATCAGCCCAGGCGAGGCGAGACCGGGCGGATCTGCGATCAAAACTAAGTTTTTACACCATTCCGCGGAATATTTCCTCCATTCTGGGGGGAGTGGATCGCACGATTGAATCACAGGCGATTAATGTAAGAGATGTATTTCCGGGCAGAGAGACACAAAACCCGCAGGATGAAATCATCAACACGCTGGATGTTTATTATGATCCAACGCAGCGTGGCCAATACAACTACAACATGGAGCTGAAGGAGCTCCTTGAACAGACTCCCGAACGAACCTGGGGCGGTATGACAACAACACTTCCATCGGGCCAGGAAGACTTTACCCAAAATAATATTGAGTTTCTTGAATTCTGGGTTCAGCCTCTGCTTCCAGGCGGTGAGCTGCCTTCGGGGGCCAGCATAGATGATTATGATGGAACCTTATTCATCGACATTGGCCTGATTTCGGAAGATGTGGTGCCAAACTCCAAAAACAACACCGAAGATGGCCTGGCGCTGAATCCGGATAATTTAATCCTGGATGATCTCGAAAATCCACGATCTGCAGTACCGTCAAATCCACCACCGCCCGAGGGACAATTTTCAAACGAAAACCGGGATCTTGAGGATGTGGGCCTGGATGGTCTGCCCAATTCAAGCGGTGTAAACAATCTGGATGAGTCCACCCTTTTTGTTGAGTTTGTGGAAGAAATGAGGCTGCAATACGGCGAGGGAAGTCCGGAATTCCAGCAAATTCTCAGCGATCCGTCCAACGACGATTACCAGTTTTATGGCTCATCGGCTGTTGAAGGTCTGCCTCTGCATGAAAGATTTCATCGATTGCTGGGCTATACTGACGGCAATACACCCATCGATCAGAGCGACAACCGTGCGATAACAAATCGTCCGGACTCCGAGGGGCTGGTCAATCCGTCAACAGTTAACCTAACCAACGCCTACTTTCAGTATGAAGTGGACTTAAATCCTGCGGACGAATCGCGACTTGGAATAGGCGAACCTGGTACATTTATCGTTGATGAGGTGGGAAATCCCGGAGATCCCCCCCAGGAGCGCTGGTTCCAGGTACGGATACCGGTTGAGGAGTTTAAACGGCGTTTCGGCAATATCAACGATTTTCAGAATATTACCTACATGAGGATGTGGATGTCAGGCTACTCGGAGCCTTTTACGTTGCGGTTTGCAAGTATTGATTTTGTTGGCAGCCAGTGGAGGCAGGATGAAAATATCAATAACCAGAGTGATCCGAATGCGAGCCTCCGTATCAGCTCGATTAATATTGAGGAAAACTCCAACAGACGGCCGTTCCCTTATCGTCAGCCCGAAGGAGCGATCAGGGCTCAAAATCGCGGCAGCCAGCTTCAAAGCCTGCAGAATGAACAATCAATTGTGCTTCAGGCAGAGAACCTGGGGGCTCAGTCGGTTCAGTTGATCCGGCGCGTCTATACCGGGGGGCTAAATTTGCTGGAATACTCCAACTTGCGAATGTTTGTGCACGGCGAGGGGTATGAAAATCGTGAAGACGTAGAGCTGGTTATGAGGTTCGGTAACGACCTTGAGAATAACTACTATGAGTACCGACAACCGGTAACCCCTTCGGATGAAAATTTCCCGTTTATGGATTTTGAACCGGGTAACACGGCTCAGCTTGAGGAAGAGGCGGAGCAAATTTGGCTAAATGATGAGAACAGCATGAATATTGTGCTGTCGGCATTTAACCAGCTTAAGCAGCTGCGCGACCAGGAGACGGGAGTGAGTCTTGATGACATTTATGAACGCGGTGATCTGCTGACCGATGCCGTACCCGGAGCGGTCATTGCCATACGCGGAAATCCCTCCCTTGGCAGAATTTCTGAAATTGGGATGGGGGTCCGAAATCCGTACGACCCGGAAGCGCCAAATAACAGCGGATCTCCGGTGATTGATGCCGAGCTATGGCTGAACGAGCTGAGGGTTTCCGGTTACGATAATGAGAAAGGCTGGGCCGCAAATGCAAGTGCACGGTTTCAGCTGGCGGATTTTGCCACCGTAAATGGAAACCTGTCGCGGCAGACACAGGGGTTTGGTTCACTAAATTCCCGGCTGGGGCAGCGCCGAACCGACAATCAAACCGCGTATGAAGTCAGCACGACCGTGAATCTTCACCGGTTTATCCCTGAGCGTTACGGGTGGAATATTCCCTTAAGCTTGTCGACCCGTCAATCCTCTTCTATACCAAAATTTCTGCCAAACCAGGGAGATATTCGCCTCTCTGATTTTGAAAGTGCTGTGCGGGCAAATGATAATCTAACCGAAGAGCAACAAGATGAACGTATCAGCGAGCAGCGGCGAGAGGCTGAAACCTATTCCGAGAGCTACAGCATAAATCTTTCGAACTTTTCGAAACAAAATTCGCGAAATCCACTTGTCCGGTATACCATCGATAACACCACCATCAGCTACAATTATAACACCAGATCGGGCCGGAATCCGCGTCAGCTCTTTCAGGAAGACTGGAGTTTCAACACCTCGGTGCGTTATTCGCACACCTTTAGAGACGTTCGGTTTTGGCGACCGCTGACCTTCCTGGACGGAGTGCCGCTGCTTGGAACGTTTTCAAACTTTGGCCTTGGGTACAAGCCCAACAACATATCGACATCCGTCAGTGGAAATCGATCCTTCGATGAACGAAAGCGCCGGCAGCTTCAAAGCGAGAATGAGCAGCCTCTGCAGCAAAATCATAACTTTACCTACAACACCACGGTTGGGTTTGGATTCAATCCCATACGTTCTGTAAACACCACGTTCCAGGCCAGGAATACATTCGACTTGAGCCGGCTCACCGTTCGTAATGCCGGACTGGGTGGGGTGGATGAGGATGCCATCGAACCCATTCCCACGCTTGAGGTCCTTCAAAATCTTGTATCGGATACGTTGAGTCCAAGGCGAAACGACTATAATGAGAGCTACACGGCGCGGTGGCAGCCACGGTTTAACCAGATCAACGGTCTGCAGTGGATCTCTTACAATGCACGATATTCGGGCGGTTTCCGGTGGCAGAATTCACCATTCGGATCAAACCTTGGCTCAACAGTTTCCAACAACTTTAATCTTGACCACACCCTCAGATTTGATATCAATAACCTGCTCCGCCGTTCATCAACATACAACGATGCGGTGGATGCGAACCGGCGAGAGGCCCGGGAGCGGCAAGCCCGCAGTAATCGAGATGAGGCGGAACCATTGGGCGTGGGTGAACATGCGCGTTTCTACGGCCGAAAGCTTCTGCTGGCACTCTTCAGCTTACAGACGATTGATGTAAACTACGGCAACGGGAAGTCCGCTTCTCAGGCCGGGTATTCAGGCGGATCTCAGCTTTATGACCTGTTTGATGACGACAAAATAGCTCCGGGCCTGCTCTACCGCCTCGGAATTGAGGAGCGCATTGGAAGAGACCAACTCATTGACAATATCGATGGACAATCGATTATTCAGCTTCCGGCACGAAATTCTTTTACCAATAATGTGAACCTGAGTACAAGGTTTAATCCATTCAACAACATTACCGTGGATCTGACCTGGCTTTCGCAGTGGGATGAAGATAACAGAGAATCCATCGCACTGAACCCGGAAAGTGATATTTCATCTGTTGAGACCGCCTCCGGAACGATCTCATCGTCTGTATGGGCGTTTGGCAATGGCTACAAAAAGTTATTCGAAAATCAACTTCAGACGGCTTTTGAGGATATGCCGCAAGATCAAAATGTCATATCGGACCAGCTGGGAAATGGTGATGGCCGGACGGTGCTGAACCGGGTAACACTCCAGGAGGATTTCAGGGATGCATATCTTGGGCGAAGCTCATCCGTGGGAGATAAAAACTTTACTCCATTCCCGTTGCCCAACTGGCGATTGAACTGGACGGGCATTGAGGGTTTTCTGCCGTTCATCGGTGATTTTATGCAGCGCGCCACCATCAGTCACGCCTACACCGGGCGATACCGGATGGGATGGTCGCTGAATAATGATCCGGGAACGGTCATCACGCGAAATCTTGGCCTATTTAGTGTGAGCAGTCCCCGTGCAGAGTTCGAGCCAAGTTCATTGAACATCGAGAGGCGTTTTGCACCCCTCGTTCAGATGAATATTACATGGGAGAACGGTCTTCGCACCCAGCTTGGATATGAGACCAGTATGATTACAAGTCTTGCTCTTTCGAATGTTCAGGTGACTGAGCGTACATCGAAAGGCCTCAATTTTTCATTCGCGTATACAATAAGGAATTTTGACTTGCCAATCTTCCGACGCCTTTCAAACGATGTGGATATCAGCATTAACGGCAATTTTATTGATGACACGGAAGAGCGTTTTTTACTGGAAAATGACATTTCCAATGCACTGCAGGCTGACAGTGATGAGATTGTACGGGATCCTACAGTATTTACCATAAACGACCCAAGAATTTCCGGACAATCCCGGTTTAACGGATCTCTGAGGATTGGGTATCAATTTTCCAATACATTTCAGTCGAATTTTGAGTACACCTATACCAGCATCAATCCCAAGTCCACCCGCACCTTTTCACGAACAACGCACGACATCCGGTTCAATGTGCGGATCAACATTTCATCCAATTGATCCAAGAGAACTCCGGCCGTAACGGGGGAGAGGCGAAGATTAGTTGTTTTGGCGGGGTCTAAAATATACGAAGACCATCCCGCCAGAGGCGACAACCAGCATAAGGATGGGCAGCCAGTCGCCAAACCGTGCGTAGAACGTTTTATGATCTGATCTATAGAGTCGATATTCAAACGCCTCTTCAACCCAGAAATCGGTTTCGAGCTGTATTTTTCCGTCAGGTGATAACACTCCTGAAATCCCATTATTGGCCGAACGCGCAATCCATCGCCTCTGCTCAATAGCCCGAAGGCGCGCGTAGGCAAAATGCTGAACATGGCCTGCCGAATCTCCCCACCAGCCGTCGTTGGTAACGATCGTTAGAAAATCGGCTCCATTACCCACGAATTGATTGACCCATCCCGGGAAAACGGAATCGTAACAGATGAGCGCCGGGGTCGTTCCATCGTCAATCTCAAAAACTGTGGCTTCGTTGCCTAATCCGTAATTCATCAGGCCGCCCCAGTTTAGCCACCCGTAGTAATCGATGGTGTTGAAAAATTGTACAAACGGGAACCGCTCAACAACCGGCACAAGCCGCCCTTTTTCGTATACAGCAGGTTCTCTGCGGCTGTGGAGATGGAAAGCCGCGTTGTAGACGTTAAAATGGCGGCCATTATGATCGCCGCGTGTGAGTGACGGCACGCGGTTTTCGGGGTAGTATTTTAAATAGCCGCTACCCGTAATTAATTCGGTATTCCACGCTCTGAGGCTGTCCTGAATCCTGACGATATGTCGATTTTGAAGTGTGATGGTAGCATCCAGTGCATTTTCCGGCCAGATGATGAGGTCGGTAGAATCGCTCCTGGCCTGGTTCGACAGGTTCAGCAGGTGCGATACAAGATCGTCAAGTGAGCTGTACCCTCCATACCGCTGGTAGGAGTCGGAGTTGGGCTGAACAATTACCACATCAATCGGTCTGTCGGTTGGCTGCTCTATATTGATCATTGCAAGGGCAGAGAAGACCGGAAACGCAAAAAAAATGATGGCCGAGCTATTCAATACTGCTTTTGAATTGGTTGCAATCGATTGATACGCAAGTGCAGCCGAAAAAACAACCCAAAAACTGACGCCCCATACTCCGGTAACGGATATATACTGGATCACCCCGGTCAGGTTCGACCATGCATTGCCAAGGGTAAGCCACGGCCAGGCCAGGTCCCACTGATGGTGTAAAAATTCGTAGCTTACCCAGGCGGCAGCGGCCACAAAAGCGGCGGCAATTGGGTTCATCCTGCTTAAAAACAGTTTCCGGATCAGCCAGAGAGGCAACAGCATCAGGGCAGCGTTTGCAACAATAGCAGCTATGCCTCCTGTCACAGTTGCCATCATAAGCCAGTAGGTCGTTAACAGGTTCCAGAGAACAAACGACGGGTAGGCAAAGTAAATCATCTGGCGAACTGACACGCTAATGACAGAAAGTCTGAACAGCAGCACAAATGCGGGAATTTGCAGCAGTCCGAGATTATACGGAGGAAATGAGAGCCACAGCAAGATGGCTGATAGAAGAGAAAGTGCCCAGGGCCGGTTCCAAAGTTGACTGTTTTTCATCTATTCCGAATAGGTTTTTCCAGCTACGATAACAACAATTTCTCCCTTTACCGCATCGCGATGTTGCCACTCTTTTGTTAACGAGTCCAGAGAACCGCGCTGAATCTCCTCGAATTTCTTTGTGAGTTCACGGGCCACACACACAAAACGATCCGGTTCTGCAAACGTCGACAGTCGTTCTAAAAAGCGGACAAGCTTGTGCGGGCTTACATAAATTACGCTGGTCAGGTCGGCGTCTGCTATTTGCCGGATACGAGTCTCGCGACCTTTTTTAGGAGGTAAAAACCCCTCGTAGATGTAGCGGTCGCTTGGCAGGCCGCTTGCCGCCAGGGCTGTCGTTGCCGCATCAGGGCCTGGAATTGCGGACACTGTGTGCCCCTGCTGATGAGCCGCACGGGTAGCCAGAAATCCAGGGTCAGATATACCCGGCATGCCGGCATCGCTGATAATTGCAACGCTACTACCGCCGTTCAGTAAATTGATGAGATGCTTTACCTTATGGTGCTCATTGTGTTGATGAAACGAAAACGTCGGTTTTTCTATTTGGTAGTGCTGGAGCAGAACCGATGACGTGCGTGTATCCTCGCACGCAATTTGATCGACGGAGTTCAGAATATTGACAGCCCTGGGCGAAAAATCCGATAGGTTTCCAATGGGCGTAGCCACGATATATAGGGTAGACAAAATTACGGGTAATCAATGAGAAATTAATCTTAAAAGATAATAGCAAAACTCGTAGTTTATTGTCAGAATAAACAACAAACTTTTAAATCAACAGTCTTATGGATTTTAATCCTTCGGGAATCAACCACATGACAATCCGTGTAAACGAAATTGAGCGCTCCGAGGAGTTTTACGGCGACATTCTTGGATTTGAACTTGTTCGGAAAATGGGCCAGAGTATGGCTGTCTATAAAATTGGCGACGAAGATACGCTTGTAATCGTGGAAGCGGAAACCAGTTATGATCCGAATTCAAGAGATTTTCGGGTAGACCATATCGGGTTTTACCTTAACTCGCCGGAAGAGGTTGATGAAATGGCGAAATATCTTCGTCAAAATGAAGTTACAATTTTGAGCGGACCCGCGAACAGGAAAAAGGGCCGGTTTGTTTTTGCATCTGATCCCGACGGAAATATGATTGAATTTTTCTTTGAAGGGGAATAATCAAACGAAAGAGCTTTCAAACGAAAGATTGTCACGTTATACCTAAACACATCACTCTGGCATGTTATTTGCCTTTAATTATGCAAATGCCAAAGTTTTTAAATTTCGATTTTAATTTTATGAACAACAACGAAGACAAGCAGACTGTTGATGAGAAAGATATGTCTGCAGACGAGCTAAAAGCTCAAGAAATGGATGAACATACCGAAGACACCGATCTTCTGAAGGAGCAGCAGGAACGGATTCAGCAGCAGGAAGAGCAGATTGAAGAACTAAAGAACGAAATTCAATCCGTAAAAGATACCCAGCTGAGGAAAGCGGCTGAAATGGAAAACATGCGCAAACGTCTTGAGCGTGAGCGGGTCCAGACCTACCAAAAAGCTCGTGAAACGGCCGTTGAATCTTTTCTGCCGGTTTATGATGATCTGCTGAGAACGCTTGACGCGATGGAACAAGCCGAGGCTGAACCCACCTATTTTGACGGTATTCAAATGGTGGCCAAGAAATTTGAAGATGTCCTGGAGAAATATGGGGTGGAGCGAATTGATGAATCTGGTGTTCCATTTAATGTGGATCTCCATGATGCCATGCTGAGACAAAAGCCGGATGATGATTCCGTAGAAAGCGGCACGGTACTTCAAGTTCTCGAAAATGGGTATAAAATCGACGAGAAAACCCTTCGACACGCAAAAGTAATTGTAAGCGAATAAATTAGTTTATGTCAAAACGAGATTATTACGACGTATTAGGTGTAGAGAAAGGCGCATCGGAAGCTGAACTCAAGAAGGCCTATCGAAAGCTTGCGATGAAGTATCACCCTGACAGGAATAAAGGGGATGAGCAGGCCGAAAAGAAATTCAAGGAGGCTTCAGAAGCGTACGAGGTCCTGAGGGATCCGGAAAAACGCCAGCAGTACGATCAATTTGGTCACGCCGGCATGAATGGCGGCGGATTTGGCGGCGCAAATTACGGCAACGCAGACTTTGAAGATATCTTCAGCCGGTTCAGTGACATTTTTGGCGGCGATATTTTTGGTGGCGGCGACCCGTTTGGCGGCGGCCGGTCCAGAGGACGGAGCCGCAGAAGAAAAAGCCGTGGACAGCCCGGTGCCGACATGAAGCTGAGCGTCTCTCTTACGCTTGAGGAGATTGCCGAAGGTGTTGAAAAAACATTGAAGGTAAAAAAATACAGATCGTGCGATGAGTGCGGCGGAACCGGAGCCGAAACAGATTCCGATTTTGAAACGTGCAGCACATGCAACGGCATGGGCGAAGTACGGCAGGTATCGAAAACCATGTTCGGGCAATTTGTTAATGTTCAACCCTGCCCGGATTGCCGGGGCGAAGGCCGCATCATTCGTAACAAGTGCAGCAAATGCCGGGGTGAAGGCCGTATTAAAGGCGAAGAGAAAGTGAAAATGAATATCCCGTCAGGCGTTTCCAATGGAAACTATATTACCCTCCGCCGCCAGGGAAATGCTGGTGTTCGCGGCGGCGAGCCGGGCGATCTCATTGTGCTTATTGAAGAGAAAGAGCACAAGCATTTTAAGCGAGACGGTGATGATATCTATTATGATCTGATGCTCAGTATTCCGGATGCCGTGCTGGGTACACAAGTGGAAGTCCCCACCTTGAAAGGGAAGGCCAAGGTGAAGATTGAACGAGGCACACAGCCCGGAAAGCTGTTGCGTATGAAGGAGAGAGGAATCAAAGGACTCAACAACTCAGGCACCGGCGATCAGTTTATCAATGTGAAAATTTATGTTCCAAAAGATCTTTCACAGGAAGAGAAAAAGCACATTGAAGCCTTGCGAGGCAACGATCATTTCGACCCGGAAAGCGCCAAAGACCGGGAGAAAGGGTTCTTTTCAAAAATTAAAGATGTGTTTGCCTGAATGCACCTTTGCCTTTGCAGTCAGTATCGGTATTGTTAAAGGTTTACCTTAATTGATTTAAAACAACGATATATTTTTGTGGCTAAATTTTTCATAAAATCTATGAATTTCATCTTTCCCACTCAATCTCTTAAGAACTATTTCATTGTTTTCGATAAAACCAGTTTCTGTACCTTCTAAAATCTCGTAATCTATTTTGGTAATTAATAATTGTGGAGTCACAGGTAATCCTTGAAATTTATCCCATATATATTTTTCAATTCCAATGTTATTCCAGCCTAATCCAACAATTATTTGATCAAAATTTCCAATCTCATTTAAATAACTATAAGATTCTGCAACATTTACACTTGTGGATACACCAGTACTAAATAATTCCAGATCATTTTGTTTAGCTTTTTCATTTAATAGGTCTTTGATCTCATTTATCTGAAAGATCAATTCCTCATCATTGTTTGAAACTGGGCAATTCTGCGAACCTATGAAAACTAAATTAATGAATTTTCCCTCTCCATTAAATGTGTTTTTTTCGATCTCATTAGTTGAAAAGAGCAATAATGAAATAATAAAACCAATTATAAATATGATTGTATAAAAAAATGTATTTAATAAATTATTTTCATAAATCATTATTATAGATTTGTCCATTTAATATTATCATTTTTAGCATATAATACACCGTATTTTGTAATGAAAAGATCAAATTCTTGATTCATGCTTATTTGACCAAGATAATATGATTCAAAAGTGGTAAGATTAACGGCATAATAGTCGTACTGGTAGTTTTTAAGAGAATTGTCTTCGTGAGCGTAGTCTTTCTTTGTATTTACCTTAACTAACAAATATTTGTTGTCAAAAATCCGTACAGTTTTAATAAGGCTATGATCGTTCTGAATGGTTCTAAGTCTACCGGTATCCGGCCAGTATTTTTGTTTGCCGATTATAAATGATTCAATCCTTAACAGGGTATCAAGCTTAAATTGTTTATTGTAAATATAAATAAATGGGAACCTTTCAAATATTACAATGAATTGTTCGCGTTTACGGTCAAAAAGGACAGTTCCGTAATCAATCATTGGGCGTTCGAGCATCCAATGACCTTTCGTATCATAAGCCAGACCAAATTCCTGCACCGTATTATTCAGTTTGTCAAGGATTTTTAGTGGCCTTATTTGGTATTCTTCCTGGTTTTCTAATACCGGTTCACCAGATCTTCTTTCCGTAGAAATCACAACAAAAGTCGAATCCTCTACCTTATCTATTGAGGATACGGCATTTTTTATCGGAATGGTTTGTTGATGGAGGCACGGAATGTTTTTACAGTCAAATATCGAAATTCGTAGATCGGAGTTTAAGATATAAACAAAATCCCCAACTTTTTTCATTTCTCTTGCTCCCATTAATTCACCTGGTCCCCGACCTTGAGATGCAACAGACGTTGATTTCCCACGGATCAGATCAATTTGGCTAAGCCGTTTTCGAAAATCGAGCATTAGTAATGAATTTTCGTTTATTGCTTCGACTTCCAGGCGATCAATACTTTGAATGTATAGTTCAAGTATTTGTTCATTAAACTGATTTGGTGATTCTAAAAATTTTCTGAAATTTATAAGATAATCAGGCAACTGCTCATTTAGAATTTCAGAACTCTTTTCTTTACTGATAGAATTTGTAACACGATCTGCATAAGGTATATTTTCCAACTTTGGATGGTATTCAAATTTTCTATTTTCTTGACAGGCAAAACCGAAAAAAATGAATACTGTAATCAGCAGAATTGAACGTTGATTCCATTTGCTAAATAATATCTGCGCATTAGATAAATTCATTTAACTCCAGAATTTAAAATAGTATAACCTTCTGATATTAATCTTCTACTGGACTCGGATTACAAGGTATTGCACTATTACAATCGGAAGAGGTTGGATGATCAAAAACACATCTTGTCATATTACCAAAAAATTCGCAATCATCTCCGTTACATGCAGTTTGAGGACAACTGGATTCAGCTTCTACGGGTTGATTATAAATTATTCCAGAAAATAATCCAGAAATTAAATAAAGGATTGGAATAAAGAATTTACCGGATAAAGATCTATCTTTAAATGATTTCATAGTAACTTTTTGTTAATTATTGAATGCTTAATCGAATATATATATAAAATTTCAAAATATTTTGTTAACTGAAATAATCGATTTTCACACAACTTCATCTCTACAAATAAATCGATTCTAAAAGGTTTCGAATTATCTCAGAAGGTTTTACAAAAACTTTATTTTTGATCTTAACTAAGGTCATATCTATACAATAAAAATCAGCATATACGCGTAGCAAAGCGGGAAAAAATACGACAGTAAATGTCAAAATTTGTATATTGATCGCTTCTGCAAATCTCCTTTCAGGCTCTATCTTGTTTTGTGTGGGTAAATTTAAAATGACCTGTTTATTTTGTCCTGATGCCCCGATTCAAAAAGCTGTCGGGACAGGCGTCATGAACCACCCGCGAAGGATATCTTGTAAAGGATTTGAAAGTCTTATAATCCCCGATCCTACCAGCCTTGGAATTGTGAGCGAGTGCCGTTACAATTAAATAAAAAAGAAAATTTTCAGAGAACCGTTTTGGCTTGAAAACGATTTTATGGGGATACTTTATTTTACGGATTTAATAGTAACGGTACGAGGCGGGTAGGTTCTGCCGAGCGTATGGGATTGGGTGTAAATAGCTTATCGCTTCGCGTTCAAAAGATGAGCGGTGGGATCTTTGATTACAAGCAATAAGAGCTATGGACCATTGCTAATCTCCCCTCGAGGGGAGTACTCCGCCAGCTGGCGGAGGGAGGGGTGTTACGTGGTGTCGCAAAACCCCATTCTACTCAGTCAGCCGACTGATTCGAATGGCAGGTCCGAGCGAGCCATTCCAACGCCTGCGGGCGGTTGGAGTGAACACGACATCACTGCCACAGGCGTGATTTTGGATACTTTCTTCTTTTAGTCCTGCTTTAGCAGAGTTGACGTCAAAAAGTATCAGGAGAAAGAATAGGGAAGGACCATTGATCTTATTCTACCCACACAAAACAAGATAGAGCCTCTTTTCAACTAATTTATACAAAATTTTAATTTTGTATAATTTCTTTAATTCTCACCCACTCTAACGTAAATTGAGAATTGTGTATATTTATCCAACGTAAATTAACCTAATCAAGCTACTACAATGAATAAACTACTGCCTGCTTTCGTCATGTTATTTCTCTCATTTTTTCTTTTTTCCTGTGCTCAGGAAGATCAGCAACAGGAAGTGTCTGGTTCTCTGTTCATTGATGGAGAAGAACCGGAGATCATCGCCGGTCCCTATGAATTTACAGAAGGTCCGTACTGGCACCCTGATGGATACCTGCTTTTTAGTGATATTCCTGCGAACCGTGTCTATCGATGGTCGGAGCAGGAAGGAGTGGATGTATACCTGGAGCCCAGCGGAAATTCAAATGGCATCGAAGCGGATATTGACGGCTCCATTCTGCTCGCTCAGCATGAAGGGCGGGTATCACGACTAACGGCTGAGGGGGATGTCAGTGTAGTTGTTGATAATTATGAAGGCCAGCGACTAAACAGCCCGAACGATCTTGCCGTGCACTCCAATGGCACCATTTTTTTTACGGATCCACCGTTTGGTGTGGATGAAGAGGAACGCGAGCTTGATTTCAGCGGCGTGTATATGCTGCCTCCGGATGGCGATCTATCCGTCATTTATGATGAGTTTGAGTACCCCAATGGAATTGTGTTTAATTCCGAAGAAACGGTTTTATATGTAAACGATTCGGGGACCGGTAACATCCTTGCCTTTGAAGTAGACGAAGGTGGAACTCCGAATTCACCAACAGTATTTGCTAATATTGGGGAGATGGGCAGCGGAATGGGAGCGGCGGACGGTATGGAAACAGATGAAGAAGGAAATCTTTATACCACAGGACCGCAGGGTCTTATTATCTTTGATGAGGAGGGGAACCGGCTCCAATTAATTGAATTTGAAGAGCAGATCACCAATCTCGGCTGGGGTGGCGAGGATTTAAAGCACCTTTTCATAACAGGGAGTGACAACGTGTATCGGTACCAGATGAATGCCACGGGAAGCAAGAAGCGATAACCCACCCTCGACTGTCGATTGCAGTTTTTCGACTGTCGAGTCGGTGCTGGGTGAAAACCAATGCCAGAGCTGAATAGTAGATGGGTCAATTCGGGAAATTAGCTTACCCAAGCTTCAAGAACTCTTCAAGTTCCTTTATGCTCGATGTGGTTTCCACATGGTTATCATTGACATTCACCGTCCGCGTCTCAGTGTCTCCGCGGTTCTCAATAATGAAGCGGTTTGAGGTCTAAAGATTGATTTCGAGGCGTTGACTGTGAAATCCCCCTCTGTCCCCCTTTTGAAAAGGGGGAGTTTATTCGTGGCTTTTCTGTGATTAGGTTATGGTTATTCGTCGGACGAAAACGACAATCGTCCGACGAAGGGTTATTCTGCACAGGTCTCCAATGCAGCTACAAACACATCCACAAAATGATCAATCTGCCCGTAGCTAATCACAAGTGGCGGTACGAGGCGGATGGTGGTGTCCATGGTTACGTTTGAGATCACGTTTTGCTTTAGCATCTCCATGACTACCGGTTTGCCGGGGAAGGTGAGCTCGACGCCAATCATCAATCCTTTGCCGCGGATTTCTTTAATGTAATCGGTACCGGCTGTTTTTTCTTTTACTTTATTGACGAGGTACTCGCCTTTTTCCGTAGCTTGGTCCATCAATCCCTCATCAAGGATGGTTCGAACGGCAGCCAGACTCGCTGCACATGCCAGCGGATTTCCGCCGTACGTTGTCCCGTGATCACCATAATCCAACGCCTGGGCAGACATTTCATTAGCCATCACGGCGCCAATAGGGAAACCACCGCCGAGTCCTTTGGCCGTTGCAATTATATCCGGTTGTACATTGTGATGCTCAAACCCAAAGTACTTGCCCGTTCGTCCGTTGCCACATTGAACTTCATCGAAAAAGAGGAGGGCGTTGTGTTTGTCACACAGTTCACGTGCCCGCCGCAGATACTCACCGCTCACCTCATGGATCCCGCCCTCACCCTGGATCGGCTCGCACGCAAATGCAATCGTCTCGTCGTTGATCTCGTTTTCAAGAGCTTCGATATCATTGAATGGAATTCGTTTGAATCCGGAAGGGATCGGGGCAAACCCTTTTTGATACTTGTCTTTGCCCAGGGCAATAGCGGCGATTGAGCGCCCGTGAAATCCGCGCTCAACGGCTATGATGTCGCCTTTCTTATTGTGATTGTTGCCATATTTACGGGCAATTTTCAACGCGGCTTCCAGTGCTTCCACACCGCTGTTGCAGAAAAACACCCGTTCGAGACCCGAAATGTCACTCAGCAGTTTTGCAAGATCACTCTGTGGTTTCGTATAGAAAAAATTTGATGGGTGAATCAGTTTTTCCGCCTGCTCCTGAATCGCTTTCACGACATTCGGATGGCAGTGGCCGGTATTATTAACCGCAATACCGGCTAACATATCGAGGTATTCATTTCCTTCATAATCCCAGACAAGGGCACCCTTCCCTTTTTTAAGCGTGATGGGATAGCGCCGGTAAATCGGCAGATGGTGCTCGTGTTCAATGTCTTGTGCTTGCTTCGTGATGTCAGCTGGATTCATGCGGTAAATCTGTGATTATGATTGGTTTAACTGGATCTCTAAATATACAAAATTGTACGGATAGGCTTTAATAGCAGTTTTGTGAAATATTGTGATGAAATGAATTGGCATGTCTCTTGAATTGAGAGTTTCTACTAAATGATAACCTTAGCATCAAAACCGGGACTGTTCAGAACTCGAATCTATCAAAACTGACATGTATATACCGGAAAATCTCCCCCTCGAGGGGAGAAAGCCAGAGCGTTCAGCGAAGAGCTTGAGGAGGTGTAAGTCCATGGCGATAATATCAAGTCAACTAACAATATGAATCAGAACAGCTTGGCCAGACGCGGGTCAGCGACATCGCGCTACTTTATCAGCGACAACCCAATCCTTCCGCGTTCAATGTCGATGGATTTTATTTCCACATTGATGATATCGCCGACAGACACCACATCATGCGGATTTTCGATTCGACTTCTTCCTTCACTCATTTGGGAGATGTGAAGCAATCCATCCTGTTTCACACCTAAATCAACGAACGCGCCAAAATCAACCACGTTTCGAACGGTTCCTTCAAGCTTCATTCCGGGGGAGAGATCTTCCATCTTCAGAACATCCTGGCGCAGCAGCGGCTTTGGCAGGGATTCACGCGGGTCGCGTCCCGGCTTCTGCAAGTTTTCGATGATCAGCTCCAGCGTTGGCACGCCAACACCCACTTGGTCCGCGACCTGCCTGGTTTTGATATTCGCAAACGCAGATTCAATGTTCTGTTTTTCGTCCTGTAGGTTGTCGATGTCGATGCCAAACAGGTTGCAAAGCTTTTCTGTGGCTTCATAGCTTTCCGGGTGGATGGCGGTATTATCGAGCGGATGTTTTCCGTCCGGGATCCTCATAAAACCGGCGGCCTGCTGGAACCGGAATTCACCCACACCGCTGATATCTTTCAGTTCTTCACGGCTTTTGAAGCGCCCCTTGCTTTCGCGGTGATCCACGATGTTCTTCGCTACGTTTCGGCTCAGCCCGGAAACGTGCGTAAGAAGTGATGAACTTGCGGTGTTCAAATTAATCCCTACTTCGTTTACGCAGCTTTCCACTACATCGTCCAGCTTTTTAGCGAGCTGCACTTGGTTGATGTCGTGCTGGTAAAGCCCCACACCGATCGATTTCGGGTCGATCTTGACAAGTTCAGCCAGCGGATCCTGCACGCGCCGGGCGATGGAAATATTCCCGCGCTGGGCCGCGTCAAGGTCGGGAAATTCTTCCCGCGCTGTGGTTGAAGCAGAGTACACGGATGCACCTGCTTCGCTGATAATCAGGTAGTGAAGCGTCTCTTTTGGGTGAGACTCTTGGCGCGCCTGAATCAGGTCGGCAATAAACTGTTCAGTTTCCCGGCTGCCGGTGCCGTTACCAATCGCAATCAGTGTTACCTTGTATTTATCAATCAGACCATTGACAACCTTTTCACTCTCCTTGATCTTCTTTTGGGGCGGGGTAGGGTAGATGGTGGTTCCTTCCTGGTAGGTGCCAAGCGGATCAATAACCGCCACCTTGCAGCCGGTTCGGTAGGCAGGGTCAATCCCCATCACCACCTGGTTTTTAAGTGGGGGCTGAAGCAGCAGGTTTTTCAAATTTGTAGCGAATGTTTCAATCGCGTGCTCGTCGGCCATATCGGTCAGCTCATTCCGGTATTCACGCTCCAGCGACGGCATTAACAGCCGTTTGTAGGAATCCTCCACGGCATCCTGCAGGTGCGGGATGAAAATGGACGCATCATTGGTAATCAGGACATCATCCAGGTTCTTCAGGGTGATGGATTCATTCAGATCAAGAGTTACAAACAGGACATTTTCACGCTCGCCGCGATTGATGGCCAGCACCTGGTGCGGTTTCAGGTGTGCGCCGCGCGAACTGAAATCGTAGTAATCCTCGTAGTTGGTCCGCTCGTTTACGGCCGGATTTTTCCGAGTGGCAATAACGCCATGTTTTCGGATGATATCACGAAGGGTATCACGGACCTCAACGGACTCGTTGATCCATTCGGCTACGATATCAAGAGCGGTCGTCAGGACGGTTTCAGCATCCGGCAGCTCGTGTTCCGCATCAACATACGTTTTTGCGTACCCCAGCGGATCTCCTTTTTCAATCTCTTGATCCCAGACCTGGCGGGCCAGTGGCTCCAGCCCTTTCTCTTTGGCCATGTCGCCACGCGTTTTTCGTTTCTTCTTGTAGGGGAGATACAAATCTTCCAGTGTTTTAAGATCCCGGCAGTTTTTAATCCTCTTTTCAAGCTCGTCGGTTAGCTTATCCTGTTCATCAATTGCTTTCAGAATCGTTTTCTTCCGATCCTCAAGCGTCCGGTGAAGCTCTATCTGATCGCGAACAGCCCTGAGCTGCTCTTCATCAAGACCGCCGGTTGCCTCCTGGCGGTAGCGCGCGAGAAACGGAATGGTAGCACCATCATCAATAAAATCGGCAACTGTTTTGACCTGCCTGGCAGAAAGGGTCAATATATCTGCTATTTGATCAAAAATCTGAGAATCGGTCATGGAAGTTGTATCTTTAAATATTAATAGAGACGTCGAACGGAGTCCCAAAAATAACCACAAACATCGACAAACCCTGATGGATTTTAAACTCGAATCGTTACGAAAACATGCGGTGGAAATTGCCGGTATTGGCGGCGGTGCAACGCTCAAATATTTTAAGCAGTCGTTTGACCTGGAGTTTAAAACCGATGAATCGCCGGTGACGAACGCCGACCGCAATGCGGAAACTCTGATGCGCGAAGCAATCAAAAGCCGGTACCCTGATCACGGAATCATCGGTGAAGAGTTTGGGAGGGACCATGACGATGCGGATGTGGTCTGGGTGCTCGACCCGATAGACGGCACCCAGTCATTCATACATGGCGTGCCGTTCTACACAACTCTGATTGGAATATTGATTGAGGGTAAACCCAAAGTGGGTGTGATCTATGCACCGGCACTCGGGGAGATGCTCTCGGCAGCAACAGGCGGCGGGTGTCACCTTAACCGTGAGACGGTGCGGGTACGAGAATGCTCCTCACTCGAGACGGCTACGTTCCTGACAACCGATGTTTACCATTGCCATAAACATGGATTTACGAAAGAATTTGAGAAACTTTTAAACCAAACCCGACTACACAGAACCTGGGGAGATGCCTACGGCCACCTGATGGTTGCTACGGGGCGTGCCGATATTATGTTTGACCCTATTTTGAACATCTGGGACGCCGCAGCTCTGCTTCCTGTTGTTACAGAAGCGGGAGGTGTTTTTATGGACGTAGATGGCAATGAAACCATTGAAACAGGAAATGCAATTTCCACAAATCCCGCTCTAAAAAACGATATTCTATCACTTTTTGACTAACAATTAGATATGAGACATTGTACTACGACACTTTTTCTGGCTATAGGCCTGTTGTTAATTGCACGATCCGGATCGGCTCAGCAACATGATTACCCGCGGTATCCCAAGACAGATTTTATGATCGAGCATCTGGATGCTGCATTCGAAATAAACGAGCAGAAGCAGATAAAAGGGGATGTGACCTACTCCATCCGCTGGACCATCGGCAGTGCAGACTCACTGCTGCTGGATGCTGAGCGGATCCAGATTGATGACGTACTCCTAAACGAACGCACAATGGACTACGCATTTAATGACGATAAACTGATCATATATTTTAACGAGACGTTTAATCGGTACGACACCGCAACGGTACGCCTGCTCTACTCTGCAGATCCAACGTTTGGAGTTCATTCCAACTACAGCGGAACGGTTTTTACGTCGCTGCTGCCCCTTTCAACGAGCCACTGGCTGCCGGTACTGGATCACCCCGGAATGGCGATGACTACAGATATTACAGTAACACATCCCTCATCCCGCACACTCATCATGTCGGGCCGAAAAACCGAAAACAGCGTCGTATCCGTTGAACAGGAGCAGACACGATACGAATCCCGATATCCCATTCCGGTCACGGCGCTGTTTTTTGCCATCGGCGCTTTTCAACCCGACAGCCGGGCTATTGACAATGTCCGGTATAATCTCTTTTCCGAACAACCCAACGGAGCTGATTTTGATTCGTATTCAATTCAGAATATTGCCGCTGAAACGATTCAACAAATGGAGGAGATCACGGGAGTTGACTATCCGTACAGCGACCTGCACGTAGTATTGATGGATGACCTGGTGTGGGAGACCCGGACGTTTGGAGCCGGAACCATACTGGTCGATTTATCTCATTCAATAGAAGAACAGGTCAGGTACGGAGTAGCCGCACAGTGGGCCGGGATCATGACGAGAAATATGTCCTGGAGCGATCCGTACGCCGTCCAGCTGATGCAAGGATATGTTGCACGAGAACTGAATCTGGAGCCCACAGCTGCAGACTCCTTACTGCCATGGGATTCACTTTACAAAGCGGTCTCACAAGACAACATCCACCGGTTCACACACTACCTGGCGATGCATCCACAACTTGATTCACTGATGCCCGTGGTATTCCCGGAGATTTTCAATGAAGAATATCAACCTGTTACATGGCAGACATTTGCGCAAATGATCTATAAAAATTCTGGTCAGCCGTTCATGGAAGAGCCTGAATTTACGTTACCGGATGATCAGGAGGCATCATCCTACAATTACACCGCTACGATTACCCATAACGAAATAGAAGGAGAAGCTGTTGTAGAATTTACAGCTGAGGAGAGAGTGTTAGAGGAGCTGGTGAGTGTAGACGTAACGCTTTTCAGTTTTGACGGTGTGGAAAGAGAAGAGTTGTCATTTACCGGATCTTCAGACAAAATTGTTCTTACGGTACCCGCAAGTATCGAAAATATATCTCTTGAGGTTAAAGATCGACAAGATGTTACACTTGATGTTGAAAAACCGTTTATGTTCTGGATTTACCAGTTACGGAACGCTGAACAGGCAAATGAAAGAAAAGAGGCGGCCATTGGGCTTCAGGACTACAGCGACAATCCCGATCTTCAGCTTGCCCTGCTTGATTTTATAGATACGGAGTCTGACTCCGGTGTTGCAGCAGAAATCATCCACGCGCTGTCAGCGGTTACCGACGGAGCAAGTGGCACCTCTCAGTTATTCCTTGAACGAACAGGCACTGAGAACCCGAAGCCGGTACGGCTGGCGGCTGTTCAAGCATTATCTGCTCACAGTGGTAACGATCGTGTCATCAGTACACTGCGGTCAATCATCCGGTCCGGTGGATCAGCCGACATCCGAAAAGAGGCGATATATTCCCTGTCAGCTGTAGCGGACCTTGAACGGTTTTCAACAATTACCGAATCGATTGTTTTAGAGGAGTCCGTTCTCTACGAAGTACCCCTGATACTGAGTCAGCTCGCGGAAAAGGGCGGCGCTGAACAAGCAGCACAGCTGTCTGAGAATTTTGTTAGTGGTGAATTTCCATTTGAGGTTCGTGGTTCAGTACTTCGTCTGCTTCTTGAGATAGATTCATCACAACAGGGGTGGGACAATCGGGTTGATCAGTTAATTGCAGATTTTGACCCAAGAATCCGATACCTGGCTGTGGATGCGCTCAAGTTTTTACCGGCCGGGCGAGCTGAAGAAATCGTCAAGAGACGTTTACCTGAAGAGTTTGATTTCAGGATAGTTAAAAAACTGCAGCGCAATGAGTAAGAATGTTTATATAAAAAATATACTGGCTGATTAAAAATAGATGCTTCATCGGTTTCGCTGTACGCTTGCTCCAGATTGGGAGAGACGTTTTTCTGATATCTGACTTTATGAATAACTGATTTGAGGCTCTTGAAAAAATATCAATTCAGACATTTGTTACGCAGCCAAATTCGTAACAGAAAATATGTATCAAAAGGAGCGTCAATTTTCTGATAGTGAAACAGAATATAGTGTTATGTCAACAATACGTTGTCGTTTGAAAGTCATCAGATGAGTCAACGATGAATGACATTTTATTTCATAATCACTTGATTTTTCAGAATCAACTCATCCGATGACTACAGAGATGCACGACATTTCTTTAATGACAGGACAATTGTCTGTCGAGAGAATTACCAGCTACTTTCAGTTGTTCTGTCACTGGCTCTTTCGGTGGGTTCAACCAGAGCGATTAAGTCATTGCCATTATGGTTGGAAACGGCTGTATACCAATAGTCACCCCATTTCCACGACACAACATGTTTCCCATCAATATTTTTAATGTGATAGTCCTTGTATGACTTACAAATTTTGACAGCTTCAGGATCCCGTTTGATTTTGTTTCTTTTTTCCAGGTCGTCTACCCGGAACGCAAAAACATGGACTGTTTCATTGATCTCCTTTTGATGAAATTCCAAAACCGGCGTTGTGTAGCCGTCGGCAAATGTTGTGTAGAAGACACGGCGGAGCGTGGCCCCCTCAATTTTGGGTAGACGAAGCTGCAGCGAATATTCATCCTGCAGAATTGTGGAGGCATGTTCGGAAGAGGTAGGCTGGTAGGTGGCAAGAGATGCGGTTACATGATTGCCGGTGTTAAAATGGCTCAACGCCATCTCTTCAACATCATATATTGATTGGAATTGACCTTCGGATGATTTTTCAAGCAGCTCGATTGTAAGCAGTGAAAAGATGAAAATGACTGAAGCTGCGGCGATGTAACGTGCCGGGGTAAGTAGCCGGTAAAAAATTGACGGAGGATCATCAGAACTTTCCTGGTGCTGAGTATCTGTGTGGATCGGCCTGATGTCGTTATCGACTTTAGAGCTCTCCTTCGTTTCCCATTCCATATCTTCAATAAGATCAGAGATCCTGTTTTTCAAGTGCTCTGGTGCCTTTTTGGGAGAGTATTTGGTCTTCAGGAGCTGCTTTACGAGCAGAAGACTTTCATATTTTTTCTTTACCTCTTGATCGGTTTGAATGTATTTAAAGAAGGCAACTTTTTCAGGTTCAGACGCTTCATCGTCTATAACAAGCGGTAGTAGCTCAAGTGCCTGTTTTTTCGTTAGATGTTTCATGATGTAATCTGAGAATCGTGCTGCAACCAAAAATTACGGTGCTGCTAACTTATCAAAAGGGTTTATGCCCACCTGAGACGGTTAACAGTCGGGGCTTTCGAATCATTCAGATCAGAGCACAGGTCGATAAGTAAAAAAAGCCCCGCTTGCTCAACGGGGCTTTATTCAGTTTTAAGCTAACAAAATGCTACATGTTTTTGATGATTTCATCACCAAACTCGGAGCACTTCAGCAGGGTTGCACCTTCCATCTGGCGTTCAAAATCATACGTTACGCGTTTGGAACTAATGGCAGCTTCGAGGCCGTCTTCTATCAGATCAGCAGCCTCACCCCAGCCCATATACCGCAACATCATCACGGCAGAAAGAATCAGAGATCCGGGATTTACCTTATCCTGGCCCGTGTATTTCGGTGCGGTGCCGTGTGTTGCTTCAAACACGGCGATTCCGGTGTTGTAGTTAATGTTTGCGCCGGGGGCAATACCGATACCGCCAACACAGGCCGCAAGAGCATCGGAAATGTAGTCACCGTTTAGGTTCATGGTGGCAATCACGTCGTATTCATCCGGTCGGGTCAGAATTTGCTGCAGGAATGCATCGGCGATCACATCTTTCACCACGATACCGTTGGGAAGCTTGCACCATGGTCCATCGCCAATTACTTCGGCACCGAACTCTTCCCGGGCCACTTCATAGCCCCAGTTTTTGAAGCTTCCTTCGGTAAACTTCATGATATTTCCTTTATGAACAAGGGTGACGTTTTTACGTCCTTCTTCAATCGCGTAGTTGATAGCAGATCGAACCAGGCGTTTCGTGCCCTCTATAGAAATCGGTTTGATACCCAAAGAGGATGTTTCGGGGAACCGAATGTTTTTGGTGCCAAGCTCTTCCGTCAGAAATTTCTTGAGCTTATCGTTTTCAGGTGTGCCCGTCTGATATTCAATCCCTGCGTAAATATCTTCCGTATTTTCCCGGAAAATAACCATGTCTGTCAACTCGGGCTGTTTCACCGGGCTGGGCGTTCCCGTGTAGTATTTTACCGGCCGAACGCAAGCGTACAGATCAAGTTTTTGACGGATAGCAACATTCAGCGAACGAATTCCGCCGCCAACCGGGGTTGTGAGAGGCCCTTTAATGCCCACTTTATAGTCTGTAAACGCTTTAAGGGTATCTTCAGGCAGCCATGTGTCGGAGTCGTACACCTCAAGCGCTTTTTCACCGGCGTACACTTCGAACCAGTGAATCTTCTTTTTGCCGTTAAACGCTTTTTCAACGGCACTGTTGACTACATTTTTCATTACGGGTGAGATATCAATACCGATGCCATCTCCCTCAATGTAAGGCACGATCGGGTCATCGCCGACATGGAGCGATCCGTCGGATTGTTTTTGGATAACGGTTCCTTCGGTAGGTGTTGTTAGTTTGTCAAAGCTCATCTTTGTGGTTTTTTGTTAGCAATTTGGTTTACGCGAAAATAGTGAAAATTTGCACCCATTGCTGACAAGCTCGTTAATTAAATAAAACGGCATTTGGCTGCATATTCATCAATGCAAATTGTATATTTGCAATGTGGCAGTATCTGTGACGTTAAAAGATTAAATAATCACCAGGATCATGATTAAACCGATGTTTGGCCATCGGCCAAAAAACCGAAAATTTAACATGCCGCTTCGCTATTATAATCCTGAAGAGGATGAGAAGCGAAAAAAACGAATTCGCATCGGCGTACGTCGACGCAGAGACCGATACGGGGGAAGGCTGCTTGTATACATTGTCGGTCTTTGTATTGTTGTCTGGATTATTTCGTTACTATAAATTTTAAACTACGGTAAAACACCTCATTTGGAAAGTACAAGAAGCGATACGGGTGATTCAATTATTGAATCGATGCCGCCCGAACTTTCAAATAAAATTGCTGCCGGCGAAGTTATTCAACGACCCGCATCGGTAGCTAAAGAACTCCTTGACAATGCGATTGATGCCGGTGCAGATCGCATTAAACTTATTGTTATGCAGGCCGGGCGAACGCTGATCCAGGTCATTGACAATGGGTGTGGCATGTCCTCCGCTGATGCCCGACTCTGTTTTGAACGGCATGCCACATCCAAAATTAAATCAATCGAGGATCTGTTTAAGATACGGACGATGGGATTTCGTGGAGAAGCAATGGCGTCCATAGCCTCCGTATCGCAGGTGGAGCTGAAAACCAAACGGGTGGAGGACAGCGCCGGAACGCTTCTCGAGGTCTGGGGAGGAGAGGAGAAGAAGTTTGAACCGGCAGCCACCGATGATGGGACATCAATCGCGGTTCGCAATCTGTTTTACAACGTGCCGGCCCGCCGCCAGTTCTTAAAGACCGACGCTACCGAACTGCGCCATATCATACGCACATTTCAACATGCAGCACTTGCACACACCGACATCCGTTTCGAAATGCATGCCGATGGAGATTCAATCTACCGGCTACCGGCTCAATCTCTTAAGCAGAGAATTACAGAAATTTTTGGTAAGCGGTATCGTGCCAGTTTGATACCTTTTAAGGAGGAGACAAGCTATGTGAAAATCAGCGGCGTACTTGCCGATCCCAAGCTGGCTAAAAAAAGTCGAGGCGAGCAATTTCTTTTCGTCAACGGCCGGCCGTTTCAGCACCGGTATCTCAGCTATGTGTTGCTGAGCCTGTTCGACGCGTGGACCCGAAAAAATGAGTACCCGTTTTATTGTGTATTTCTGGACATCGATCCCGCGATGGTGGATGTGAATGTCCACCCCGCAAAAATGGAAGTGAAATTCGAAGACGACCGCAGCGTGGTGCAGTTAACCCGCTCGGTGGTGAAAAAAGCGATTAACGAATACTTCGTCGTACCGGATGTAGACAAGGAAAACGCAGAGCGATCCGGGGATTCATTTGATGTGAGTTTTGATCATTTCCGGCCGGATTCCGGAACCCGGCACAATTCCACCTATCCATTTTCGCCGGGCAAAGGAGCAGCGGGTAAGGAGCATCACTACCCCTCCAGGATCAATAGGAGCCAAAATCATCCGGATGGTATTGAGCGAGCCGATCAGCTCTACCGTCAACCGCAGGAGGGCGAAGAGCCCCCCTTTTCGAAGCAGAACTACGGCAGCGATCAGTCAACAGAGGGGGCATCGCCGCAAAAAAAGGAGAGGGGGTTCTGGCAGCTTCATAACCGCTATATTTTTACCCAAACCCGCACCGGCCTCTGTGTGATCGATCAGCATGCGGCCCATAAACGAATCATCTACGAAAAAACGCTCAGCGCTACCGAAGAGTCACTCCCCGGAACACAGCAGCTGCTTTTTGCTCAAACGGTTGAGCTAAATGCAACGGAATTCTCCCTTCTGAAAGAGCTTCATAACATTATCCAGCGGATGGGGTTCAGTATTGAGCTTCTGAGCGGCAATACGGCGATCATCAACGGTGTGCCGGCCGATATCGACATCGGGGACGAGCAGGGTGTGTTGCGGTCGATGCTGCAGCAGTACCGCACGCTTGACCAAAAACTCTCACTGGATGCCCGAAATAAGATTGCCATTGCCTTTGCGGCCCGGACGGCCATTCCCAGAGGGAAAGCACTGAGTGAAGTGGAGATGGAGCTGCTGATCGACCAGCTCTTCGCCTGCGAGGAGCCGTACCACGATCCGCTAAAGAAACCCACGCTGGTCTATATGCCGATGGATGAAATTCAGAACCGGTTTCGGTAAACCGTACCTCGCACCTCGACAGTCGATTGTTTTTTTCGACTGTCGAGTCTGTGCCGGGGAAGGAGGCTGCCTGTGAGATGGAGTGTACGGGCGTTAGGTTGATTCAAAGCTTCGGACGTCTGTCCCCTCTTCCGTATGGTTCCCTTTGGGCAAGAGGGGATTTATTGATGGGCAACTTTATATTATGTTGTTGCGGATAAATATTTTTAAGGCTCTAAAATCCCCTCTCTGAGAGGGGAAAAGCACATCAAAACGTGCGTAGCTCGGTTTTGATAGCGAGGGGTGTGTGGGCGTAGGGATTCATCGGACGAAAAATGCCGCCAAGCGATCCCTTCGGGGCAATCGTCCGACGAAGGGGTTGTCCTCGCCAGTCGATTGGGGTTTTCGACTGTCGAGTCTGTGCCGGGGAAGAGGGCTGCCTTTGGAAATGTAAGAGTGAGGGATTGAGTGTGGGAGCGATGGGATTCGTCGGACGAAAAATGCCGCTAAGCGATCCCTTCGGGGCAATCGTCCGACGAAGGGGTTGTTCTCGAAGTCCCATTTTCAGACCAGGCTCTCAACCGCTATATTCAGGTTTCCAATTATTCACGAAAAACCATCTGCTCCTTGAATATACTTGCAGTTGAACCATTTTACAGCGGATCGCACCGGGCATTTTTAGATGGACTCATACAGAACTCCTCTCATCGGATCATTCCAATCACGCTAAACTACAAAGGCTGGAAATGGCGAATGCACGGCGATTCAGTGAAGCTTGCCGAGATGACAAATCACCTGGAGGAGGAGATCGATCTGCTGTTGGTGAGCAGTATGACCAACCTGCCGGCGTTCCTGGCGCTTACAAATCCCCGGTTTGCACATACACCCAAGGTGATGATGATGCATGAAAATCAGCTCACGCAGCCGCTGCCCGCAGGCGAGGAGCGGGATCTGACCTATAGCTATATCAACTATCTGAGCATGTTATCGGCTGATCAGCTTCTGTTTACGACCCGCTTTCACCTGGATGATCTGTTGGCAGAACTACCCAACTTCCTGGATCATTTTCCGGATGATAAATATTTCAATACAATAGACCAGATCAGAAATAAAAGCAGGGTACAATATCCGGGCTTGAACTTGTCAGTGTTTGACAAACAGCCGGATATACGGTCGGAGAACAGGCGGCCGGTGATCGTGTGGAACCAGCGGTGGCAGTTTGACCGGAACCCGGGGATGTTTTTCAAAGTACTGAACCGCTTAAACGACATCGACCTGGAATTTGACCTGATTCTGGCCGGAGATACCAAGCATCAAAAACCGGAGGAGTTCGAGAGGGCCTGGAAACGGTTTGGGGATCAGATCACCCATTTTGGATATGTGGAAAATGTGGAAAATTACAGCCGTTTGCTCCATTCGGGCGATATTGTGGTCTCAACCGCCACGCATGAATTTTTCTGTGTGGCAATTATGGAAGCGATCTACTGCGGGTGTCATCCGCTGGTTCCCAACGCACTTCACTATCCCGAATTGATTCCCGATTCACTGCATAAGCCGCTGCTGCACGCGCCGGTTCTGTACGATTCCGAAGATGATCTGTTCCAGATCATGAAAAAACTGCTCACAGCTGAGATGAAACCTCTGCCAAAAGCATCCCTTCAAAACATCAACAAACACCTGGACTGGAGCCGGGTAATCCGAACCTATGACGAGCTATTTGAAGAAATTAGAGGGAGTGATGAGTGGTGAGTTTTTCGTTTACTCATTACCGCAGATCACTCTGTTTGGAGTTTGAAAGGTTGCTGGTAAAACACACAACAACTAAACATTCACCACTCAGAAATAAAAACTCAGATTTAAGGAACAGGAACAGTGGACAGAATCTTCGACACAATATCTTCACTCGAAATCTCCTCAGCTTCGGCCTCAAAGGTTGGAATAATCCTGTGACGCAGCACATCCATCGCCACAAAACGGACATCTTCCGGAGTTACATATGCACGATGTTCCATAAAGGCGTGTGCGCGTGCTGCCAGGTTCAGGTTAATGGAGGCCCGTGGAGAGGCCCCGAAATTGATTAAATCCGACAGATCCTCCAGGTTATATTTTTCAGGGCTGCGTGTAGCAAAAATCAGGCTGATGATATATTTTTCAACTTTTTCGTCCGTATAAATCTCGTTTACCACATCGCGTGCGTCAAGAATGGTTTTTGAATCGATGACGGGCGAGATTTTGGGTTTATCGCCGGTTTTGGCCATACGCCGCATAATGTCCAGCTCCTCTGATTCCGATGGGTACCCGATTTTAAGCTTTAGCATGAAGCGGTCAACCTGCGCCTCCGGCAGGGGATAGGTTCCTTCCTGTTCAACCGGATTTTGGGTAGCGAGCACAAGGAAAGGTTTGTCCAGATAAAAGGTGTTATCACCAATGGTGACCTGTTTTTCCTGCATTGCTTCCAGAAGCGCACTTTGAACCTTTGCGGGAGATCTGTTGATCTCATCAGCCAGCACAATGTTGGAGAAAATCGGCCCTTTCTTAACGGTAAAGTCAGCCTCTTTCTGGTTGTAGATCAGCGTTCCAATCAGGTCAGCCGGCAGCAGGTCGGGCGTAAACTGGATTCGCTGAAACTTGGTGTTGATCGCCCGGGAGAGTGAGGAGACGGTCAATGTTTTGGCCAGCCCCGGAACACCCTCGAGTAGAACATGGCCGTCCGCCAGTAATCCAATCAGCAGACGATCAATCATATACCGCTGCCCTACAATTACCTTTTCGAGTTCAGTGTAAATGTCATCAATAAAAGCACTGCTTTTCTCAATTTTTTCACCAAGTGCCTGCATATCTACGGATTGTTCCATCGGATAATTTTATTCGTCGATTTATAAATTAATTCATTACTTTCGTGTGCTGATAAAAGGGATTGGATCAAATTCCAACGATCCCAGCTATACTGAGCGAAAAACTATCCAAAAGGTAACCACAATTTTTGGAGTTTGGAATTTTGTCTCATGCATTTTTACAATCGAATCAAAGGAGCCTTTTTTGGGTATTTTAGAAGCTATTATACTGGGGGTATTGCAGGGAATAACAGAATTCTTACCTGTCAGCAGTTCGGGGCACCTGGCGCTTGCCAGGGCGCTGATTGCACGTGACCTTGAGCAGGGCATTACGTTTGAAATCGTTGTACATTTTGGGTCGTTTTGCAGTATTGCCGTCTACTACCGTGCCATGCTGGGGCAGATCATTATGGATGTATTGAAAAGCTGCCGGCCCCGCGAAATTGCCAATAAAAGGTTTATTAACGATCCCAACAGCCGGTTATCGCTTATCATTTTATTAAGTATGATTCCCGCAATGGTGGTTGGGTTTACGCTGAAAGAACCCATTGAGGAGTTCTTTCTCAATCCATTCTTTGTCGCCATGATGCTGATGGTGACCGGGGTGTTGCTCTTCTCAACCAAGTTTATAAAAACACCGGATAAAGATGTCAATGCCACCCGCGGCTTCTGGATGGGTGTTGCACAGGCATTTGCCATTTTACCGGGGATCAGCCGGGCGGGATCTACGATCTCACTGGGCTTGTTGATGGGAATTGATCGCGATAAAGTGGCAAATTTCTCATTTTTGATGGTTTTACCGGTGCTGGCAGGAGCCATGCTGCTTGAGGTGATTGATCTGATAGAAGTCGGAAGAGTTCAAATCCCTGCCGTCAGTTTAGCCGCCGGGTTTCTCACCTCGTTTTTGTCGGGATATTTTGCACTCACCTATTTGATTAAGATCCTGAAGCGAAAAAAATTCCACTATTTTGCGTACTATTGCTGGGCTATCGGAATTACTGCCATGTACGTTTTTTATTAATGGAAAAAGTGGACAATCACCTTGAAGCCATTTTTAAATATGGCTACCTTAAAAGCTTCACATAAAAGATGGTTTAAATGGATATATACGCATTTGTATTACTTGCCGTATTAGCGATCGCCAGTGCCCTGGGAATGATTCTAAATAAGAATACGATCAACAGTGCACTTCTGCTGGTCCTAAACATGGTATCGCTTGCCGGTATTTACCTGCTTTTGCAGGCGCAGTTCCTTGCTCTCATACAGATTCTTGTCTATGCCGGGGCTATCATGGTTCTGTTTCTCTTTGTCATCATGCTTTTGAATGTGGATGAGGAGCAGAGCCTTCTGGATAGGTTCAGGGTAAAATACCTTGTGGCTTTTCTTTTGGGCGTGATTATTTTCGGGCAAATCCTTTACAGTCTTGGCGGAATCACGGACATGCTTCCTCAGATATCGTCAGATATGCTTTATGTTGGCACTGTAGAGGCGGTTGGGGAGGTACTCTACACGGACTATTTATATGCATTTGAACTGACAGCCATCTTATTAACGGCTGCTGTTGTTGGAGCCTTAATGGTTGCTCAATATAAAGGGAAAAAAACTGAGGCGAATTAATGGTTGGCATTGACTGGTACCTGGCACTTAGTGCCATACTCTTTACAATTGGTACGATTGGAGTTTTAATTCGCAGGAACGCTATCGTGATATTTATGTGCGTTGAGCTGATGCTAAATGCTGTAAATTTATCGCTGGTTACGTTCAGCGCGTACCATGGCGACATCACCGGCCAAATTCTTGTCTTTTTCTCACTGGCCGTTGCAGCCGCAGAAGCCGTGGTTGGACTGGCCATTATCATTGCCATATTTCGAAATAACCTGTCAGTCGATATTACCAAGGTAAATCTGCTTCGCTGGTAGCTGGTAGTCTGTTTTTTAAAAATCAATTTGTAAAGCCCGTTAGCAATCACCCTGACGGGCTTTTATTTTTTATGATGTAATAAGTTAACGAAGATTTATTTGCAGCGTGTAGATCAACGATAGAATTGAAAGCTGATGATCTAAAGTTCTAAGAGATGACATGGACACCATTCATAATAGAAAAATCAGGTGAGAGCAAGAAGTTTGGGATAAAGGAGAAATCAGCGCCCATTTCTCAACAAAGGTTTCTGAACTTGCTTTGTGAATCTGCTGAATTCATTGATTGTTATAACGATTTGCTGGCCTTATCAGGCTACGACGCCTTCTTTTGGGAAAATAAACCGGTAACGCTCGATACACTTCACAACCGATATGAGTGTAATCTCATCAATACTCAATTTTTAGCAAACAAGATGCCGGACCTGAAGACGTTCAGCCGGTACTTTAAGGATGAACAGCAGGTGGTTTCGTTTCCCAACCGCGGAGGTGATGCCCTGTTGGTTGTTCCGTGTCCGGAGAAAAAACAACCCGGATATGCACATATTGGGGATTTTGTGAGGCAGGCAGGAGAGGAGCAGGTTCAGGCGTTTTGGCGAACCGTTGGAGAGCAGACGCTCAAAGCGATCGGGCAGGAGCCCAAGTGGCTTAGCACTTCGGGATTAGGAGTCTACTGGCTGCACGTCCGCATAGATTCCAGGCCCAAATACTATCAAACGGAAGAGTATAAACGGTTGACTGCCTGTTAACAAACATTCGCTAATACGTCCTCCCGAACTCCGCACAGGGATCTCCCATTTTTAAGCCTCCAAAAAGACCGATGAGAGAAGCCAATGAAGACCTCTGCATCCAGCAATTCTTACTCCTTGTTCTGATTCCCGATCGACATGGTCGGGTAATCGTTCATAGTATATGTTACGGATGCATTTCTGTTGATATCGGTGACTTGCATGATGGTTTTTTCGCCGCTTTTCAGGTTTTCCTGGGTCATCTCCATGAGCATTCCTGCTGGATAGTCATCTGGAACGTTGCCTTTCAGGTGCTTGGTTTGTTCGTTGGTCCGGAGCATGTTGTAAATCCCGATATCTTCATCCTGGGTCACCCAGTATTCCATTACGCTATCATCATCTTCAGTTTTATACCCCTGGCATTCCAGTCCGGCAATCGTTTTGGTTCCTATCTTTTCAAACTGATACTCATCAACGGAATTGTCTGGCTCAGAAACGGTTTTGGCTTCGTCCTCTGCGCCTGATTCCATTTCAGTTTCTTCTTGTTCCTCCTCTATTTCCGAAAATTCTTCTGCCAGTTGCTCCGCCTGTTTCCAGTCGTAGGCAAAGGAAAATTTACCATCCTCACTGTCCATCAGCATGATCATTGATTCGTTTTTCAGATCATAAATCATAAACATCTCTCCCTCGCTGCCTTCCATCTCTTCGCCGGAGAATTTGGTGCCCGAATAGAGCTCATTTTCGTTAAAATGCATCTGCATAATCATAGGACCCTCGACTGTCCCGTCTTCAGTGACCGTTTCGATTTCCATTGTGGAGGTTACATCAAAACTGTATGCATCTTCAGTCACAGCATTGCTGTTCATAGTAAATGAGACGTTGATACCATCTCCTTCTGAACCAAACTCTTCTCCAAAAATGGAGTTCCAGGATTTCTCAACCGCGCGTTCGGCTGCTTTCTCTACTTCGTTGCTGAGTTTCTGCTCCACTTTGTTTTCAGCGGCTTTTTTTGCCCTCTCTTTTAACCGTTTTCCAAGCTGGGCATCAGCCGTAGGGATATAAATAAGTGACGACAATATGAATATGATTAAACCAAACAGAATTTTCATTTTAATCTCCATTAAAGGTGAATGTTTTAGACAATAATAAAATTTTTCTTCATAACCTGAACGGCAGCTGCCCGGAAAAGCGGATTGCTGTTTTAATAACTCTGTTCATAGCTACATGTAAAGGATTTCGTGAATATCGTCTTTTACGGCGCGCAAAGGTTTATCGATAAAGAATTTATCGATAAAAAAAGGTGAACGGTTTTCCTATTCAAAAACAACAGACCCACTTGTACTTAGTGCGAAAAAAAAAGTGAAAAACAGTCAAAAATTTTTAATCCTAAGTGGTTTAATTCCGAGGCTGTCCAATAAGGGTGTCATCCCGTACGTTCCCGAGGGGATCCCTTCGGAGGATAAGGGATCTCCAATCGTTAATATGGACAGGAGATACCACGCCGAGGCGTGGTATGACTATTTGCTTGTAAAAAATGCTTTATTGAACACCCTTTTTGGACAGCCTCAAAAAGATAAAAGTCCCCCTTCTCCAATGGGGATCCCTCGCGGGAGAAGGGGGACACTCCAAAATAAGCTTGTATTGAGCAAAAAATTATGAGTTCTAATGTAGATACCGTGTGGGATCTGCCCCCGAGATTGATCATTGCCTAAAAACTACTTTGACCTAAAAGGGTGGAGGCTTTGGACGGGGTATTGTACCGGCATTGTTGTGGCGGAGGGACTATCTCTGCTACTTCTTATCTACATTTCTACATTTGAATATGCGCCGTTCGTTCAGCCAACGATTTTACAAAATGTAGAAAAGAGAAAACAGAAGGAAAGAGAACATGATGAAGCTCATGACCACTTCCATGCCGGGGCTGTAGGTTTTGGCCTCGTTTGACCGATCGCCAAATGGATTAAGCCATTTCATCGGATTTTCAAATTTCCTGCTCAGAAATCCGGCTGTTGCCAGGATACCATCTTCCACTCTGTCATAGAATTTGTCTACGCCTGTCACAAATACGGTCCTGACAGCTGTGCTTGGTTTTCTGTAGAACCAATCGACATCGAGTGCGATGATGAGTTCTCCGGCAAGTTTCTTACGTAACAGCCAGAAACCGGCGAATGTCATTAAACTGATTTGAGTAATTTCAACAAAATGATAGACGGTAAACGGATGGTAATCCACCTCAAATGGCAGATACATGTAGAGCGCCTGTGGATAGAGACCGTAAAAAATACAGGAGAAGGCCGCAATGCCCATCCCGATATACATATTTACGGGCAACTTTCGAACCTCAAGATCGGTGTCTTCTTTGTGGAACCAGGTGAAGTACGGCAGCTTCAGACCATCACTGAGAAAGGTACCCACAGACGCGAGCAGGAGCATGAGCACCGCCGCTTCGTTGTGCGCGTATCCTGCGGCGCTGATGGTCATCGATTTACTGATAAACCCGTTAAACAGCGGCAGCCCGGAGATCGAAAACCCGCCGACCAGATAGAGCCCTAAGGTATAAGGCATTTTTTTTGCCAGTCCGCCCAGGTTCACCAGTTTGGATGTTCCCGTGGCGTAGAGCACCGCACCTGTGCTCATAAACAGGAGCGACTTGTAGAGAATGTGGCTGTAGGCGTGGGCTGTCGCTCCATTGAGGGACATCTCGGTGCCAATGCCGATACCACACACCATAAAACCCACCTGGCTGATAATGTGGTAGGCCAGGATTTCACGAATATCCTTGCAGATTACCGCGTAAATAACCCCGTAGATGGCCATTGCCGCTCCGAACCATGTGAGAAGTTCCCAGCCGGGAAAGACCCGTATCAGTACGTAAACGGCTGATTTCGTGGTGAAGGCACTCATAAACACGGCCCCGGTGATCGTTGCCTTTGGATAGGCATCCGCAAGCCAGGTATGGAGGGGAATCACGGCCGCGTTGATCGATACGCCAATCAACATAAGCAAATTCCCAACGGTGTAGCTCTGTTCAATAGCTTCTACCGCTAATGATCCCGTTTCGGCAAAGTGGAACAGAATTCCCGCAAGAAGCAGACCGCCGCCCATCACATGGTACATCAGGTAGCGGGTGCCGGCCCTGTCGGACGCCTTGTTCCGGCTGGCCCAGACCAGCCAGGTGGAACTGACGGCCATCAGCTCCCAAAAGACAAGAAGTGTAAGGAGGTCACCTGCAAACGTTACTCCAAGGGCACTACCGGCGTAAACAAGTGCATTGCTTTGTTGACCCAAATCTTTAATATGCCAGGCATACGTACCCGCCACAAAAGCGGTGATAGCAAAAATGATTCCAAAAACCCTGCTGAGTGCATCGACCTCCATCAATAAAAGGTCATAGTTGCCAATCCCCCCGGTAACGGTATAGCCGTCAGGCCTGGTGATGACAAACAGAAGAGCGGCAACCGGGAACAGCAGAAATAGTGAATTGCGGAGTTTGGCCGGCAGCAACGGGAGTAAAAACGCACCGATAATGAGAATGACACCGGGTATGGTCAGTAACTCAATCATAATAGTGAATGTCGCGGTTTACAAAATTTTTTGCGATAAATTTGGCGGTGTAAATAATCGTTATGCAGCATACAAATCCAAATATGGCGTAAAATGCCGGTATAGAATTCCACCAGTGGCTGTCGTAATCGGACAGATAGGTAAATTCAAGAACCATTGTGATGGCAAAAAGAAGCCCTAATATCGTCCAGTGCCAGGTTTTCATGGTGCCCCCGTTATAAAAAGTGAATCACTGATTTGTGAAGCAAGATCAAAAAAGTTAAAAAATAGATTTGGGAAAAGTCCGAAAAGTACCGAAAGGATGGCCGTGGACACAAGCGGCACCACCATAAATGGGGATGCCTCTCCATAGTTTTCGAGTCCTTCTCCCTTTTTAAAATACGCGCGATGTAATATCGGGAAAAAGTATCCTGCATTCAGGAGACCGCTGAGCACAAGTACAAATACCGGGATCAGCATTTCACCCTCCACCGATCCAATAATGAGATGCCACTTGCTGAAAAACCCGTTAATAGGTGGAATACCAGCCAGTCCCATGGAACCTATGGCAAAAGCTCCCATCGTCCAGGGCATCACCTTTGCAATTCCGTTGAGGTTGCTGATTTCAGTTCGATGGAGGTTTACATAGATGGCGCCTGCACAGAAAAAGAGCGTGATTTTCATTGTGGCGTGGGCCGCAATGTGCATGATACCGCCGGTCATTCCAAGGGGAGTGATAAGCGCGATACCAAGGACAATGTAGGAGAGGTGTCCAACGGTTGAGTAGGCCAGCCGCCGCTTTAGGTTGTCCTGTGCGAATGCAAGGAGCGAGGCCATAATAATGGTGAAACCCGCAAGCACCAGCACTATATCGTTGAGCCCGTAACCGACCATGATATCGGTACCAAAAACGTAGCCAACGACTCGTGTGACGGCAAAAACCCCGGATTTTACAACCGCCACGGCGTGCAGAAGGGCACTTACAGGAGTGGGGGCAGCCATTGCAGCGGGAAGCCACCCGTGGAGCGGCATAATACCGGCTTTCACGCCTACTCCGGCCAGAAAGAGGATGAACATAATCAACATTATATGGTCAGGCAGGTCTACCTCCGTAAAAACGCCGCCCGGAGTAAAATCGAGCGTGCCGGTGTAGATATAGACCATTCCGGCTGCGGCAATCAGCAGGAGCCCAGCGGTTAGTGTAAACGCGAGATATTTACGCCCGGCATTTATCGCTTCCCTGTTTTCATTGTGAATCACAAGCGGGTAGGTGGCAAGCGTTAAAATCTCGTAGAACAGGATAAACGTAAGCAGGTTTGCAGAGAATGCAATACCAATGGTGGCCGACAGACAGACGGCAAAACTTGCAAAGTAGCGCGTCTGTTTAATTTCTCCATGTCCGCGCATGTACCCAATGGAGTAGAATGAGGTGAAAATCCACAATCCCGATGCGATGACGGCAAAAAAGACGCCAAACGGATCGGCATTCAGAGCAAGCGGGAGCCCGGGAGCCAGGTCCAGCAGATGAATCTGAACACTTTCTCCATCCAGGGCGGAGGGCAAAAGCGTCAGCACAAGCCCGAATTTTATCAGCCCGGCCAGTACGGTCCACGTCTCCCGCAGGTTGGGTTTTTTAGAACTCAACAATATCAATGGCACCGCAAAAAGGGAGACCAAAATGGCTAATAAAGGAACGATAGATAGATCCATCAATCGTGAGTCATGATTAAAATTTCAGATTACATCGGGTATATGTCGAGTAGAACAGTTACGATAGCAACATTTGCAAAACCTATTACAATCAGCGCAGCAGCCAGCAGGGCCGTGGGGCCAAGCATGCTGAAGGGTACGTCGTCCTGAGCGGCTTCGGCGGGTGCTTCCTGTCCTTTCGATGGATTTTTCATGTATACTTTTTCTAAAATCCTGAAGAAATATACTGCATTCAGCAGTGAGCTGATGAGTATAACCGCCAGGAAGAGCCAGTTCGAATTGTCGATTGTACCAAGTGCGAGGTACCACTTGCTGAAAAAGCCGGCCAGCGGTGGAAGCCCCACCATTGAGATTGCCGCCACGGAAAAAGAAGCCATTGTCCACGGGTATTTTTCGCGGTAACTGTCATCAAACTTACTGATAAGGGAATGCCCCTCCTTCATTCTCAAGTTACCGGTAATCATAAAGAGGCAGGCCTTCATCACAGCGTGATTTAGTACGTGGAGCAAGGCACCGGCAAAGCCGAAGGGGTTTGCCAGGCTGAGCCCCATAATGATATACCCGATCTGCGAGACACTGCTGTAGGCAAGCATCCGTTTCATTTCGGTCTGGGCAATGGCCATAATCGATCCATACAGGATACCAACAGAAGCCAGGATGCCAACAATTGTTGAGAGGGGCGCAACGGCATCCACCAGTTCGATGCCAAATACAAAAAGCATTATCCTGAAAAGAATATAGGCCGCAACTTTGGTGCCGATAGGCGCAATGAGTGATGATGTGCTGGATGCAGCATATGTATAGGAATCGGGCAGCCATCCATGCATGGGAAAGAGCGCGGCCTTCACTCCAATTCCAACAATCATTAGAATCAAAGCGGCTACCACGGCCGTATTTTCTGCATACATTGGCAGCATGGCCGACATATCAATCATGTTGAGTGTTCCGGTAACGGTGTAGAGAAAGCCGACGCCAAGGAGATAGAGCGTGCCGCCAGCGGTTCCGATAATGAGGTAGCGAAGGGCGGCGTAGGGGGCCTGCTTTTCGCCGATGGCGATAAGTGCGTAGCTGGCAAGAGATGAAATCTCCAGGAACACGTAGAAATTGAAAAGATCGCCCGTTAAAAGCATGCCGTTAAATCCGAGCATCGCCAGCATTGCAAGCGCATAATAGGGCATTTTCTTGCCTGGAAACTCTTTCGTGCCTACATGCCTGGAGTGAATCAACACAAGAAAGGCGACGACGTTAATCACCATCACGAAAAACCCGGAGAGACCATCGTACACAAATTCAATGCCTATCGGGGGCTCCCATCCGCCAAAAAAGTACCGGATGGCGCCTCCGTTCAGGTAGACAAAAAAACCGTAAACGGAGAGCACGGCTGCGATTCCGGAACCGGAAGCCGCCATCGGCTGAACCCACTCTTTTTTCCATAACCCCACAAGAGGAATCAGAACTGAAAAGAGTACAAATGTTAATGCAATATATGCAGGCAGATGTGTCTCTATCATTGAAGTTTTTCTAACAGTTCCTGTTCGTCCAGCGTACCGTACCGGTTATGTATCGCAATCAGGAGCGTGAATGCCACCCCAAGTGTAGCTACACCAACCACAATCGCCGTAAGCATGAGCGTATGCGGCAATGGGTTCAGGTAGTTCGACACTTGCTCAACGGGGTAGGCGTAGTCTCGTACTGTAACTGTGGCATCCCACTTGGAGGCGATGGAAACAAAAAACAGGACAACAGAGGCTTGAAAAATTGAAAGACCGATGGTTTTCTTTACCAGGTTTTTCTTGAAAAGTATCCCATATAAGCCAATACAGAGCAGAATAATGGTTAGCCAGTATGCGTAGTGTCCCAAAAAGAAATCAATCATGATCTTCCTCCGTCACCATATTGTCATAAATCATAATCAATATCGCCATTACGGTTAAGCCGATTCCCACTTCAATAATTAAGATGCCCGTGTAGCGCAGCCACTCCGGCTCCATACCGGGGATGGGAAGCTGACCATAGTCAAGGAAATACCCGCCTGTAAACAGTGCGGCGAGACCTGTGGCAAAGTAGATCAGCACGCCGATGACGGCCAGTGGTGTATTGACGGCCTCGCGAATCTGCAATTTTGCAATATCTGTTCCACCCGCAACCCTGACAAGTAGGACCGAAGCCGCAAGCAACGCCCCTCCCTGGAACCCTCCGCCCGGGCTGTAGTGCCCGTGGAATATAACGTACCACCCAAAAACCATGATGTAGGGGCTCAGTAGCCGTGCTCCCAACAATATGATTGGACTTTCTTCTGTTCGTTTCATTTGTCTTCCCGTCTTCGACGCAGAATTAAAAGAGTGATCAGGCCGGCTGTGTAAATAACGATCTGTTCTCCAAATGTATCAATGCTTCGATAGTCACCCAGAATAACGGTCACCATATTTGGAAGATC
>JAAAOB010000170.1 GCA_009909035.1 Bacteroidota bacterium | reverse complement strand
CTGTGGGCATCTTCATTCCACTCTTTTTTGCCATGGAGGAGCTCCAGCTCTTTCTGGTGCCGCTGGCTATAGCGCTTACCTTCACACTGATCTCCTCGGTGGTTGTCGCGCTAACCTGGATTCCCTACTCTCTGATCTGGCTGGTTCCCTCCGCTGCGGCTACGGACGAGCGTCCCTTTAAGAAGAAAATCAGTCGGGCTGCAGACCGAGCCCTGGTCCGGCTGTTCTACTACCGGCACAAAGCGCGTTGGCTGTTCTATAGTCTCTTGATTGCAGTATTTGGGATCCCGCTTTTTGCGATTGAGGAGCCGGACTGGGAGGATACCTCGTGGCCGGAGTTTACCCGAAGTTATTTCGATAATCGGAGTGAAATTGACCCATTGGTTGGTGGACTGACCTATAAATTTTTCAACGAAACCTATTTTGGCACGCCGTGGGGCCGGAGCCAGGGCGAGAGCATCTACATCAGTATACGCACACCGCAGGGAACCCCAATGGAAGAGATCAACAAGATGGCGCGGAATTTTGAAAAAATTGCGCAGCCATATGCACATGCATTTGAATATTATGAGACAAATGTTTCAGAGTACTCAGGAGCCCGGATGCGGTTTTATATCAAAGATGAATACCTGTTTGAATATGAACCGTACGAGTTTTACGGTGCCGCACAATATCTTGCGGCGCGAACAGGTAATTCCGGCATTTCGGTCGGGGGGCTGGGAGATGGATTTAGCACCGGGTTTGGGGGTGGATCGTCCGGCCGGCGCATCAGCCTGAGGGGATTTTCCTACAATGAGCTGTTACTGCTGGCCGAGGATATCGCCGCCAGGATGAAACGTAATCCGCGGGTGCAGGAAGTGGATATCCATACCACCGGTAGCTGGCGCAGCCCGGATTTGTTCCAGTACGTGCTCGATTTTGACGAAGAAAAACTGACTCTTAAAGAACTGGACCGACGCGCCGTACTGGACGCCATTCAGCTCGATGTCAACCCAGAAAATATTCGGGGCAGGGTAGACATGAACGGCGAGAGGCTCTACCTGATGGGACTCAGTCAGATGCAGAGCAACTACGAAGAGGACTTCATGAACCGTGCACGGCAGAGCGATCAGACATTCTTTACGGTAGACGATATCGCATCGCTAACCCGCGAGAAGACGCTCTCCCAAATCATTCGCGAAGACCAATCCTACCAGCGGACCATCTCTGTAGATTTCCTGGGGCCGCCGCGGCTTGCAACAAATTATATTGAATCGGTGCTTGATAAAGTACCTGTGCCGGTTGGGGCCTCTATTGAATTTGGCGGCGGTTTTTTCTCCTGGGGTGAGAGCGATAAGCTCGACAACTACCTGTTGATTCTATTCCTTACCATCCTGAGCGTCTGGATGATTGTTTCGGCCCTGCTGGAGAGCTGGCGAGATCCGCTGGTGGTGATTTTAGCAATTCCGCTCAGCTTCATCGGGGTGATGATAGGGGCGCTCTACCACGACATTAATTTTGACCAGGGTGCCATTGCCGGAACGCTGCTGGCCGTGGGCGTGGTGGTGAACAACTCCATCCTGTTGATCCATGAAAAACAACGATGCCGGTCGCTGAATATCTATGGCCTGAGGAGCTGGGTGCAGGTCTACCGCAACAAAATGCGAACGGTGATGATCACATCCCTTACAACTATTGGAGGTCTGATTCCACTGGTGGTCATCGGAACCAACGAATTCTGGAACGACTTGGCCACTGTCGTAATCTGGGGTCTGGGCGTGAGCCTGACGCTGATTATTCTGCTGATGGGGATTTGGGAGAAGCGGGATTTGAGACATCAGACAAGAGAGCATAGATCTGAGACGTGAGATATTACGTTTGACAGGGCGTTCTGGATTTTGAGTAGTTTCGTGGAACCTACCCCTGACAATTCCGATGACGCTCCATTTTCTGTCCCGCTCCGGTTGTGTGGAATAGAAAGCCTCTCCTTAGGCGGATGAGTCAGAGCTCAAGGCTACAGCGTGATCTCAACGGTGGGTCCGTTGGCTGGGAGCTGCGGGACAATTTCTCTAACAGTTTAAACGTAAGATGATAGGTATGAGAAATAAATATAAATATTGAGCAATTGTACTGGTTTTAATCCTGGAGGGTTTTGGTGGCGAAGATTTTGAGGATCTGCCGGAACACATAGAATCAAAAGAGAACCTGCCGGTCCACTCGGCTGATCCGAACGGTGCAGGAAAGAGCTGGTAAATAAATCATATTAATCATCCGGTACGGAGCAGAATCGAGAAGCTTTGACACAGATCCGGTTCACCTTGGTGGATAGATGTGGGCACGTTTACACCAGGTAAATTTCAGCTGTCTGTATGCAATGTAGACCTTAGCATTATCTTGACATTACTTACCCGTAAATCAGGAACAGGATTCCAGCAATAACAATAAAATTTGCAATACTCAGCGGCAACAATTTGCTCCATCCCAATTTCATCACCTGGTTGAATTTAAATCGTGGAATGGTCCACCGAACCCAGATGAAAAGGAATACGAAGAAGACAGTTTTAGCTGAAAAGACGGATATATCAAGGATTGTTTTTGCAACAGCAGGCAATTCCGGAAGCCAATACCCGGCAAACGGAAGGTGATAGGAGCCAAAGAAAAAGGTTGTCATCAGCATTGAATTGATGACTACGTGCATGTACTCAGCAAGAAAAAACATTCCGAATTTCATCGAGCTGTATTCGGTATGGAATCCACCTACAAGCTCTTGTTCGGCTTCAACAAGATCAAACGGGGTGCGGTTGCTTTCAGCGAAGGCTGCCACAATAAAGATAATGGCCCCGACCGGGTTCAGCATCACAAACCACCAATTCTCCTGTGCAGCAGCGATATCTACGACGCTAAGAGATCCAACAAAAATAACCACAGATGCAACGGCCATGCCGAGCGGAAGCTCGTAACTGATCATTTGCGCGGCAGCCCTGAGGCCCCCAAGCAGAGAGTATTTGCTGTTTGAAGCCCATCCGGCAAGCGTTACGCCATAGACGCCAAGAGATGCGACAGCAAGCAGGTAAAGTACCCCGGCATTAATATCTGTTGCATAAATTCCGTCTCCGAAGGGGATTACGGCTACAGTCATCAGAGCCGTTACGACCGGAATGATGGGAGCCACCGTGTGGAGTATCCTGTAGCTGTTATTTGGTGTGACATCCTCTTTGAGTAGCAACTTTACAACGTCGGCAAGGGGCTGAAAGAGACCCAACGGCCCCACCCGGTTCGGTCCCACGCGGTTTTGAATAAAAGCGGCTACACGCCGTTCGGCATAGACCGTGATGGCTGCCGAGTTTAACAGCATAAAAAGTGCTGAACCGAGGATGATATATGATGTGATGGTAACTTCAGCCATTCTTTACTTTATGAATTAACTTTTTTTCCGGTTTTTTTGAGGTCAATGCCGGCATTTTGGTCCATCGCCTGAAATGAAACTCCTTCAAATGCTGGAACGGACTCCGCGATGGATGCCATGATCTCACGGCCGTTTGTGAATCGTATATTTAAACCAAGTCGATCGGCAATTTCGTTGCTAATACTCCAGAAAGGAAGGCAATCGACTTTGTTATCTTCCGTGACCCAATTGTCAAAACTGGTGCCGTAGCGGTCCAGGCGGCCTTCAGACATCTCAAGATCGAGTCTCCGGTTGGTGTACTTCGTCTCTTTTGCGGGGACCGTTCGCTGTATTCGACGGTCTACGTTGACATAACTGGCCGCATGCTCTGCAGCAGTGGTTACCGGGATAACCAGATCAGCGGCACGGGTTGTATCCGTGTGGTTTGTGGCAAACATCGTTAAGAATGTATTCTCGAGATCACTCTCACCGATGACGCCGCGATCCGCCAGGTTATCGTTTAAAAGCACCACAAGCTTTGCATTATTGATTTTTGAGTTCAGATCTTTTGCCGGGAGTTCATCCAGTCCAAGCAATCGGCATCCATTGGTATTTGGGGCCTGATCGTCGGTGATCAGGAAATCATCGCCGGATCCTTTCTCAATATGTGGAGTAAATACCGGTGTTGCACCCGTTAGCAGATTTGCCATAGACATGAGCACGTAGTTCTCTTCTACTGATGCATGGGGAGACCCTACGAAGAGAATCTCGCTGGCCTCGATCTGCTCAATCTGTTCTGCAAGTGTTTCCACAGCGTTTTTCCAGGATGACTGGACGTGCTCATTTTCAAGTTTTTGTGACGGGCGGGAGATGCGGTTTTCATTAAAGAGTTTATACGCCTCGCGTCCCACATCCGGCATCCAGTAGTCATTTACTTTCTCGTTGTATCGGGGTGTAATACGCAACACAAGATTATCTCTGGTCCATAAATCTATGTTGCACCCTTTTCCATTTGTGATATCAATGCTTGGTGTCTGGTTCATCTCCCAAACACGGGCTTTGAACCTGAAATCTGCCGATGTAAGTGCACCAACCGGGCAAATATCAACGGTGTTCAGGGAGTAGGGATCGTCAAATTCTCTGCCGGGAGCTACAGCTGGATAGTTTTTATCACCCCGTGAAACGATGGTGAGTTGATTCGTTTCGCTTATTTCATCGGTAAATCGTACACATCGTGTACAGTTAATGCAGCGTTCAGCATCAAGGATTACACGGGGTCCAAGCTGAATCCGTTTCGGTTTATGCACTTTTTTAACTTCAAAACGGCTTCCTTCGGGACCGTATTTATAGGTCTGAATCTGAAGCGGGCACTCGCCGGCCTGGTCGCAAATGGGGCAGTCGAGCGGGTGATTTGCCAGGATAAACTCAAGCGTATCTTTCTGTGCTCTTTTTACAAGGTCATCGGTTTCCTGGGTATGCACAACCATACCGTCAGAAAGTTGCGTGTTGCAGGAGGTCTGTAGTTTTGGGAACCATCGGATGACCCGCTCTCCATCTTCGTCGAGTTCAAATTCGCCTGTTTCACGATCTTTGACGGGCTGGCCTACTTTCACCATACACTGCCGGCAGTTTGCCGGAGCCGTCATCGAAGGGTGATAGCAGAAAAAGGGCACTTCCATACCCTGGTCCAGGATGAACTGCAGCACGCTCTGTTCATCTTCATATTCAAACCGTTGTCCATCTATAAATACTTCAGGCATCTTTTGTAATTGTTGAGTGTTGATTTTTGATTGATGAATTATTGTATCTCAATCATAAATTTTTCTGTGCCGTAATCCTTGATTTTACAAATATAGAAGCTAACTCATGGGCCTCTGTTCGTAAAGGATCAACTAAATGTTTCGGTTTAAGATTTTCATTGACTATAAATTCGAGCCAGAATTCCGATACGTCCACTTCTTCAATAACAATACTGATTTTATGTATAAATGCAGCTTTTTAATGTCCATGACATGCAGCACGGTAATTTGCAGCAACAGAAGTACTGCACCGGATAAGCTGCTTTTTAATATGGTTTCCCAAAGTACATTTTGGGAGTGAAATAGACAGTTTTACACATCTATGCGTAAAATTCTTTGTTCGTAATTTTAACTCATGTTTATCCATAATGATTGTTGCCTGACTCAGCATGTTGATTGAGAAAAAATCAACAATCTAAAATCAATATCACGCTACCGCATGGACGGATTGTTTGCAACGGGCTTCAAATTCGTCTCTGAAGCGATTGATCGTGTGGCGAACGGGCCATGCAGCGGCATCGGCGAGAGCGCAGATTGTGCGGCCTTCCATCTGTGTTGTAACATCCAGCAGTAAGTCGAGATCTTTTACCTCCCCGTTACCATTTTTAATTTTCAATAAAATTTTCTCAAGCCACCCGGTACCGTCGCGGCAGGGCGTACACTGCCCGCACGATTCGTGATGGTAAAAATGGGCGATACGCCACAGCATATCCACCATATCGGTATCCTCATCCATAACGACCATCCCGGCAGTTCCCAGCATGGTGCCTACTTCGCGCAGGCTGTCGCTGTCCATGGTAACTCCGTCAAGCTGATCGGCGCGTAAAATGGGTGTGGATGATCCGCCGGGTATTACGGCTTTTAATTCCTTACCGTTTCTCATTCCGCCGGCCACATCGTATATCAAGTCCAAAACGGGTATGCCGGTGGGCAGTTCATACACTCCGGGGCGGTTCACATGCCCGGAAATCCCGTAAAGTATGGGGCCGGGGTGGTTTTTAGCACCAATTCCTGAAAACCACTCGGCTCCCCTGTTTATTACCGACACGACGTGAGCCAGGGTTTCAATATTGTTAATCGTTGTGGGACGTCCCCAGAGTCCTTTTTGTGCCGGGAAAGGGGGTTTAACGCGGGGATATCCGCGTTTACCTTCGAGTGATTCAAGCATGGAGGTCTCTTCGCCGCAGATGTAGGCACCGGCCCCGGAGTGTACATAAAAATCAACGCTGTAGCCGGAGCCTAAAATATCCTCACCGATAAATCCTTTCTCATATGCATGATCAATCGCTTTCTGCATCATGTTGATGTAGTCTTTATACTCGCCTCGTATATAGATGTATATGGAAGTGATTTCCATAGCGTAGGCTGCAATCAGCGCGCCCTCTATGAAAACGTGCGGATTGTATTCAAATATTTTTCGGTCTTTGAACGTCCCCGGTTCCGATTCATCGCCATTGCAGGCGAGATATCGAGGCTTTCCATCAGCTGGTGGCATGAAAGACCATTTCAGACCCGCATTGAACCCGGCGCCTCCGCGCCCGCGGATGTTGGCCGCTTTCACTTCATTTACAACATCTTTTGGGCCTTCCCATTTTTTCTTGTTGGTAAGCACCTCTTTGAATGCTTCATAGCCGCCGTTTTTTTGATACACGTCTATTTTGTGAAGATCGTTGATCTCCGGTATCAACACAGGCTCGTAATTTTTCCAGTCGGATGAGCTCATAATTCTTTAGTCAACGTTGCGAAGTGGCATTTCGATTTGTTCATATTCGGGATCTTTTCCCTCTTTCAGATTGTCGATTAACTGATCCACCTTTTCTTTTGTTAGATGATTTACATACTTGTCGTTTGTTACCTGAAGCATCGGGGCATATCCGCAGGCACCAAGGCATTCAACTTCTTCAACCGAAAACATGCCGTCATCCGTTGTTTCACCGGCTTTGATCCCCAGTTTTTCCTCAATATAATGCAAAATGTCATAGCCGCCGCAAAGCTGACAACTTAAGCAGGTACAGACATCGAGGACATGTTTGCCTTTCTTTTTTTTATAATATTGAGTGTAAAATGTGGCAACGCCATGAACATGGGCTTCCGGAAGGTCGAGCGTGTTGGCTACAAGACGCTGAACGTCCGGCTCAACGTGGCCAAATTTTTCCTGTGCAAGCCAGAGTACGGGGAGTGTAGCCGGCATGACCTCGGGGTACTTGGCCTTTATCTGTTCAATTTTTTTGAGATCGTCTTTATCGAATTCGTACGTCATAATGTTTATTTATCTGCTTCACCCATAACCGGATCAATTCCACCGATAATCACTACCGTGTCAGCTACCATTTCACCATCCAGAATATTTTCCAGCACCTGCAGGTTTGAGAATGATGGTGCATTTACTTTTAGTCTCCATGGATGGCCGGTACCATCACTCTGGATAAAATATCCAAGCTCACCTTTTGGAGATTCAACGGCGTGGTATGCTTCTGCACCGTCAGGAGGACATATGCCGGTATCTGTCATCATAAAATCATGAATCATTCCTTCCATAGAGTAATAGACTTCATCTTTGGAGGGGTAGGCCTGTTTTGCATTATCTGTTCTAACCGGGCCTTTTGGGAGCTTATCAATGCATTGGTTTATAATTTTGATACTTTCTGCCATCTCCTCCATACGCACAAAATAGCGAGCCAGGTTATCTCCCTCAAGCCGTGTGGGAACATCAAATTCGACCTCGTTATACCGGGCGTAAGGTGAAAATTTACGAATATCGTAGGCATAACCGGAGGCTCTGAGAACCGGTCCGGCCGCGCCTATATCGAGTGCATCTTCAGTTTTGAGTACCCCGACGGCTTCGTTTCTGTCAAAAAAGAGCCGGTTTCTGTCTAAAAGTTTGTGGTAGTCTTTTAACTCTTTGGGAAAATCACGGGCAAACTCTTTGATAGCTCCCATTGCCTCATCCGTAATATCGTTGGCAACTCCGCCGATCCTGGAGTGCGAAACAGTAAACCGGTGACCGGCAATGCGGTCCATGATGTCATAAATTTTTTCACGCTCTTTAAATGTCCAAATGAAAAAAGAGACGGCACCGGCATCCATCACCATTGTTCCAAGCCAGAGCAGATGAGAGGAGATCCGGGCAAGCTCACACCCGATCATTCGGATATAGTGTGCACGCTCAGGAACGTCAACATGGGCTATTTTTTCCACGGCGGTACAGAGCGCCACGTTATTGCTGTAAGGTGACAGGTAGTCCATGCGGTCCGTGTAGGGCATAAACTCCTGGTAGGTTTTATTTTCTGCAATTTTTTCCACTCCCCGGTGAAGGTACCCGATGTCGAGCTTTACCTTTTCAATGGTTTCACCGTCGAGCTGAAGTACAAGTCGGAGAACACCGTGGGTGGCAGGGTGCTGCGGCCCCATATTCAGCACCATTTTTGATGTCAGAGGATCTCCATCATCCATCTCTTCAATGGTGGTGTGTTTATCCTCCAGGCTCTGATAAAGCTGCTTTTGGTGTTCTTTAAAGAACGTGGATTCTACTTTGGATTGAATATCGGAAAGTTTCATATGATACTCCTATTCTCTGTCCGGTGTTGTATTTGGCAGCTCAATTGATCCCTGGATACCGAGCAGCGGAAACTCTTTTCGAAGAGGGTAGTACTGGAAATCCTCCGGAAGGAAAATACGGCGGTGATCCGGGTGATTGTTAAATCGTATGCCAAACATGTCATAAACTTCCCGCTCGTTCCAGTTTGCGGCCGGCCATACAGTGGAAACAGAATCGACCGTTGGATCTTCCTCATCAAGCCTGACTTTCACGAAAAATCTTGTCTTGTTTTTGAGGGAAAGCAAATTATAGATTACTTCAAAGCGTTCATCGCTGGTGTACCGATCCGTGCCAACAATATCGCTCAGATAAATGAAATGCTGGTCATTTTTTAAAAATGAGGAAATTTCGAGCAGTGCATTCGACTCAATCCACACAAATGTATCGCCGGATGACTGGTATACCTCAATTAGTTTGTCAGGGAACTTTTTTGACAAGGCATCCACGGTGGATTGCAGAGATTTACTTAATTCTAAACTCATAAACTCAGGCTTACATTTTTTACGTATCGAGCATTACGGAGTGCTCTGTTTTGATCTTGTCCTGGATTTTCATCAGGGCGTGTAAAACAGCATCAGGTCGGGGCGGGCATCCTGAAATGTAGGTATCAACAGGTAAAAAGTTGTCGACTCCCTGAACCACTCCGTAGCAGCGGTGCATGCCGCCGGTGGATGCGCATGCTCCCATGGCGATGCACCATTTGGGGTCTGGCATTTGATCCCAAATTCGACGGATGGCATGAGACATTTTATAGGTACACCAGCCCGCAACAATCATCACATCGCTTTGCCTTGGTGAAAATCGCATCACTTCAGAACCAAAACGTGCCGCATCATATTTGGGGCCTGCAAACGCCATCATTTCTATGGCGCAGCAGGCAAGTCCCATAGGCATCGGCCAGGCGGCGTTGGCTCGTGCCCAATTTACAAGATTGTCGACTCTACTTGTTAAGTATCCTTCTCCGAGTGCGCTTTCTAAACCCATAATTCTACTTTTTAACTGCTTCGTATTTTATTTTCTTCATATCCCAGTCAAGGGTCCCTTTTTTCAATGTATAGAGCAGACCCACAAACAGCACTATTATAAATATAGCCATAGCGAAGAACGTTCCCGCTCCCTTATCTAAAAAAGCGACAGCCCATGGATAAATAAAGACCACTTCAAGGTCAAAAACAATGAACTCCATGGCCACAAGGTAGAAAGCGATAGAGTATCGCTCTCTTGCCTGACCCACAGGATCCATTCCACTTTCGTAGGCGGTAAGCTTGGTGCTGTTTGGCCGGTAGGGACCTAAAAGCCGGGATAAAGACATCAACAAGATTGCCAGCACGATTGCTACACCGAAAAGCACGACAATAGGCAGATATTGTTCAAGCATTGAGTGACTTTTTAATGTTGGGACTTCTGAAAGTCCAACGTTATTATCTTTTTATTTAATCGTTTATCAGTTTGACAATATAGGGTGTTTTTGAGCCAATTTGGAACGTTTTTTCGAGATTTTTTCAGGCTGTTCGGCCGTGAAAATTTAGAATCGAATTGCTCAGAAATTTCTTCTTGTGAAGTGAATCCGGCGATTTGGAAAAGGTATTTTGCCTTATTTTTACACATATACACCCTGTTCAAAGAGAACAGGAGGCAAACCTGTATTTTTATAACTGCATCTCAACAGGACAGGCAATTCCACGCTGCAGGGTCTTCTTATTTATGGTGACCCGCAGAACGGAATTGAACTGGTGAATTTTCGGCTGCTTGTAGAACAGAAGATTTATACGTGAACCTGCTGCAGAGAATTCCACAGATTACCATCCAATTCTTCCGCGTTCTTCATCCACCTGCTGCATGTCACCGTTTGGATCTTCGGGCATAACAAACCCCGGTGGTGGCTCAAATGGCTCGTAACTCCAAGGAGTTTCAGGGTCTTCGGTGGCATAGTTGATAAAGGAACCAACAATGGGGAGTGCCGTCCGGGCACCCTGCCCGATACTTTGCGGGTTGTCTGTTGGAAACCGTACGTAGTTATCTTCTCCTCCAACCCATGAGCCCATGACAATATGGGGCATCATAGCAACAAACCAGTTGTCGGAGCTGTTTTGTGTTGTACCGGTTTTCCCGGCTATATCCTGGTCAACTCCGTAGACATTGCGCATTCTGACTCCGGTACCGTGGTAACCGTCGCCACCGCGAATGACTCCTCTCATCATATCGACCATAATGTAGGCTGTTTCGGGGCTGATCACTTCCTGGCTGTATTCAGGGAAATATTCAACAAGCACATTGCCCTCTTTATCCTCAATTCGGGTAACCGCAATGGGTTCGATATGGACCCCCTGGTTAGCAAATGTAGTGTATGCGCTGACAAGTTCGAGAAGTGACACATTTGCTGTGCCAAGGGCAATTGATGGGTAATCTCCGCTAACGTTACTCATATCAATACCCAGCTTGGATGCCATTTCACGAATTTTCCGGGCAGCCGGAACAAGATCTTTCGTCCGGTTCGTGCCGGGTGCACCGGCAATTTCAGGTAAAAGCCGCACCGTTACGTTGTTCAAACTGCGGGCAAGGGCATCACGCAGCGGAACCATCTCGGGTCCATCCGGCACAGAAGCATCTTTTGGATTCCAGATGCGGCCGTTCTGCTCTATAAAACTGACGGGGTACTTTGAAAATTTATGATACGGCATATACCCGTTATCTACCGCGATTGAGTAAACAAACGGTTTGAATGTAGAGCCCGCCTGACGCCGGGACTGGTAAACGTGGTCGAACTGCTGCTGGCCATAATCAATACCGCCTACCCAGGCTAATACCTTGCCATTCGTCGGATCAATCGCAACGAAACTTCCCTGGAGTTTCGTGCGGGCCCGTTTCACCGAGTCTACGAACGCCTCATCAGCCATCAGGCTGTCAAAAACAACAGCTTCCCGGTTGGTATTAAATTTACTGAACCCGTTCTTGTAGCGGTCCGTATCGCGGATAAAATCCTTTAAAAACGTGGGAAATTCTTCCCAAAACTCATTCATGTACTCGCCGCCGGGGCTGGTCCACTCACTTTCTAAACGGGGCTGAAACTCCTGCAGCTTCTCCTTGACGGCACGTTCTGCATGTCGCTGCAGGCGCGAATCGATTGTTGTATAAATAGTTAACCCATCCCTGTAGAGATCGTAGCCATTCTCTTCGGTCCACTCAATAACTTTTTGACGAACAAACTCTCCAAAGTAGCGGCTCTCTCGTCCTGACCTCGAAGGCGGTTGATAGTTGAGAACGATATCCTCTTCCTTCAGATTTTCAAAAAGCTCCGGTGTTATAAAATTGCGCCGCATCATCTGGCCCAGTACCACGTTGCGTCTGTTTTTCGATCGTTCAGGGTAGAGCCTTGGATTATAGGCTGTGGTTGCTTTTAACATTCCCACAAGAGTTGCAGCCTCCGGGATGGTTATATCACTCGCGGGTTTGCCATAGTGGGTTTGGGATGCAGATTCAATACCGTAGGTACTGTTTGCAAACCCGACGGTGTTAAGATACATCTCAAGAATCTCTTTCTTTGTGTAGTTCTGCTCAATCTGAATTGCCGTGAGCATCTCGCGCAGTTTTCGGGTTACCGATACTTCACGCCCGATCTTGCGATACAAGTTGCGTGCCAGCTGCTGGCTTATGGTGGAGCCCCCCTGGAATCGCCCCTGGATCCAGTAGTAGGGCAGGCCAAGCAGCCGCTGCATGTCAATACCCCAGTGGTTGTAAAACCGGTGATCTTCGGTTGCTACAAGGGCATTCACAATATTAGGGGAAATACGCTCAATCGGCACGTAGGTGCGATTTTCTGTGTAGTAGCGGTCAAGCACCGCGCCGTCGCGGCTTTTCACAACCGATGCAATGGCCGTTTGGGGATTTTCAAGCTCCTGGATAGAGGGCAGCCCCTGCATCAAATAGAGTGTATAGCCAACAACTAAAACAATCAAAAAAAGCAGGGTAGAAAGTCCGCCAATCAGCAGCTTTTTTTTCATTCCTGGAGGCATCGCAGGTTTCCCTTCCGTCCCTGAAGATGATTTTTTAGTTGACTCATTGTTGCGTTGGTCCAGGATTTTTTTCCGGTATTCCGGGTCGTTAAAATACCGCTCTTTATCAAAACTGTTCTGTTCGTCGCTCATGTAAGCTCGGTTCTGTTTGCGCTGTTCTCGTAGTCCGTAAAGGATTTTTCTGCTGCATCCCAAACAACGAGTTTAAGCTCACCGTTGGTATATAATCCAACGGTTCGGTGATTATAGAATGTACCAGTATTTATATAGGTGCCAAAATGGTATTGTTGAACTCTTGGATGATGGTCGTGACCGCAGAGTACAGCATTGTAGTCCGTTTTTTTCAATAAATTTTTCGACCACCTGTCAAGAACTTTCGTATCGGAATAAGCGCGTCGTTTGCTAAAATTTGAAAATGCCTGCATCAACCGAATACCAGTCTGTCTTGAAAGCAGTGATTGATACAGCGTCACAAACAATTTGTTTCGTAACATCCGGTGATAAAGGGGCCGCCGGAAATTTAATTTAGGATCACTAATCCCGTCTCCGTGATGCAGAAACAGGCGGATTGAGCCGATGGAAAGGTCAAAAAAATCCCTGCTCACGTTAAACCCCAGGTCACTAAAATGTCCGTAGGTCCAGTTATCGTGGTTACCGGTTACAAAATTAACCGGTCCATGCCGGTCCATATAGCGTGAAAAGGCCTGAAGTACCTCCCGGCCAATGTCGGGGCGCCATTGTGGGTATTCCATCCAGTAGTCGAAAAGGTCGCCGTGGATGTGAATTTTTATATTCTGATCGGAGCAGTACTGAATAAGTTCAATAAGATCATGACGGATTACCTCTTCTTGGCGTTTGTCAAACGCCCCCAGGTGGACGTCGGATAAAAACAGATGATGCTTCTGCAAAAGGCAGCCTTTTTGATTTAAGTTCTGTTATTTTTTTCGGTTGATGATAAACCTTGCCAGAGATTCAAAATCGTCCTGCCCGTTCGATACCGGCAGCGTTTGCAGCAGTTCAAGGGCTTCGTTGGTATACTGCTCCATCGACTCTTTAGCATACAGCAGCCCGTTCTTTTCGTGTACAAATTCCACAATTCTGTTTACATCCCTGGAGCTTTTCTTTCGTTTCCGCATCAAGCGTTTGATGCGGATTGTTTCCATTGTCGAAGATTTTTCAAACGCTTTAATCAGCGGCAGCGTAACTTTTCGTTCCTGGATGTCATTGCGTTTGGGTTTACCAATGTCATCGAGGCCGTAATCAAACAGGTCATCTTTAATCTGGAATGCAATCCCTATTTTCATGCCCACATCTTTCATTGTGCGGATTACCTCAGGGCTTGCACCAGCAGCCGTCGCTCCGCATTCGCAGCAGGCGGAAATCAGGCTGGCCGTTTTCTCCGTGATAATTTGAAAATATCGATCTTCGGTCATGTTAAACAACTTTGCGGTTTTAAGCTGGCGTAGTTCACCCTCACTCATATTTTTTACCGCACCGGATAGGATTTGCAGCATATCGTACTCTCTGTTTTCGAGTGCAATGAGCAGTCCTTTAGACAGTAAGAAGTCTCCAAGTAGAACACCGGCCTTATTTTTCCAAAGCTTATTGATACTCAGAAATCCGCGCCTTTTATCGGCATCATCAACTACATCGTCGTGAATTAACGTCGCCGTGTGCAGCAGCTCAATCATGGTTGCGGCGATGTAGCTTCTTCGATCAACCGAACCGAACATTCGGGCCGTCATAAACACCAGTGTAGGGCGGATCTCCTTCCCTTTTTGACGCAGCAGGTACTCAATGATTTTGTTCAGCAGAAAAATGTCAGTATCGGTCTGTTCTTCGAAAAAATCCCTGAACACATCAAGGTCGTTTTGAATGGGGGACGTAATATCTGAAAGTGATTTCAACGAGTATTGATTTTTAAAATTTGAATCTAAAATAGCCTGTTCCGCCATAAGGAGTTAATCTTTTTAACATCAGCCAATAAAATAAAGAAACCAAGCATTAAATAGTTGCGGAATGATGAATGTGTGGTTAGTTTACTTGCTTATTTACTACCAGATTAAAATATCACATTTACATTGAAAACAATAGGTGTTCTAACAAGTGGCGGTGATTCCCCGGGAATGAACGCTGCACTGCGAGCCGTAGTGCGTACGGCACACGGTGAAGGTTTTGACGTTGTTGCATTCAGACACGGGTTTAAAGGATTAATCAGCGGGGATTTCAAAAAACTGGGGCCTTCAGATGTATCGAATATTATACAAAGAGGGGGCACGGTGCTCAAATCGGCTCGTTGTGAAGAATTCAGAACTGTTGAGGGCAGGGCGAAGGCAGCCGGTGTGTTAAAAAAGGAGGAAATTGAAGCGCTCGTCATCATCGGCGGCGACGGCTCGTTTCAAGGCGGAACTCTTCTGTCGAAGGAGCATGATATTGTCGTCATCGGGGTGCCTGCAACAATCGATAACGACCTTGTGGGGTCGGATGAAACCATTGGCTACGACACAGCTTTGAACACGGCTATGGATGCCATCGATAAAATCAGAGATACAGCCGATGCTCATGACCGGCTGTTTCTTGTAGAAGTGATGGGCCGGGATGCGGGATTTATTGCGCTTGAGACAGGTATTTCAGGGGGTGCAGAGTTGATTTTACTTCCTGAATCACTGACGGATATTAAAGAAGTACGAAGCAATTTAAATGACATCTTAAAAGAACAGCGCCGAAGCAGCCTGGTAGTCGTTGCAGAGGGTGACGAAACCGGAGGTGCATTAAAATTATCGGAGAAATTACGCGATGATTTTTCGAAATATGAGATGAGAGTTTGTATTCTCGGCCATGTGCAGCGGGGCGGCGCGCCTACAGCACGCGATCGTGTACTTGCAAGCCGCCTGGGATCTGCCGCCGTCCGGGCGATCAAAGAAGGGCATACGCAGGTCATGGTTGGTATTGTGAGCAACAATATAAAAATTACACCTCTGAAAATGACCTTCGGCAAGAAGAAAGACATTAACTTTGAACTTCTTGATTTGGCAAAACGACTCCGATAACCTTGACTTTAATAGATTGGTCCAATGATTAATGTAACGCTTGATGGTGCAGAACACTTTTATAGTGATGAAGAGATCACCGATGCTCGTAAACTGGCCTCATCTGCCATGAATCTGGTTCGTAACGGAACCGGAAAAGGGAGCGAGTGGCTTGGCTGGCGCAGGATTCTAAAATCACCGAATGATGCTGAACTGGAGAGAATTGAACAGCATGCCGCACAGATCCGTGCCGACGCCGATATTTTTATCGTTTGCGGAATTGGCGGGTCGTACCAGGGGGCCAGGGCAATTGTTGAGGCCCTGTCGAAACCATTTACCAGCAAAGGCCCGGAAATACTATTTGCGGGACACCATCTTGGAGCGCAATACCTGGAACAACTCATCACATATCTGGGCCAGCCCGGCAGCGATGGGGACACCAAGAGCGTGTACTTGAATGTAATTTCCAAATCCGGTTCCACCCTTGAAACGGCCATCGCGTTCCGTCAACTGCGAAAGTGGATGCATGATACCTACGGCGATGAGGCACGAAAACGAATTACTGCAACGACCGGAGAGGAGGGAGGTGTCCTGAATAAGATTATTGCCGAAGAAGGATACAAAAAATATATCATTCCCGAGGATGTAGGTGGTCGTTTCTCCGTGTTAACTCCGGTTGGGCTGTTGCCTGTAGCGGTGAGCGGTTTCGACATCCAAACACTTTTTTACGGTGCGGTCGCCGAATGCGAGGCGCGCGATGATGATGGAGCAGATCTTTTGGATTACGCCGCCACCCGTTATCTGCTGCACGAAAAAGGATATGCGATGGATGTTCTCAGTTCGTTTGAACCTGAACTGCAACAGCTTTGTGGCTGGACACAACAGCTGCTTGGTGAAAGTGAGGGTAAAGAAGGGAAGGGATTATTCCCAACGGTAGCCTCCTATTCAACAGACCTGCACAGCATTGGGCAAATCATCCAGCAGGGACAGCGCAATATATTGGAAACAGTGATCACAGTTGCCCGTCCGCTTTCCGGCCTGGAGCTCACCACTATGGACACCGATACCGATCAGCTTGGATACCTGGCCGGTAAGCCGATCTTTGAAATCAACAACGGTGCTCTTGAAGGCACAGTCCAGGCTCACATAGACGGCGGGGTGCCCGTTGTACGTGTTGAACTTGAAAAGTTGAATGAACAGCAGCTCGGCCGTTTTATCTATTTTTATGAACTCTTTACGGCCGTTTACGTGTATATGCTGGATGTAAATCCCTTCGATCAACCCGGCGTTGAAGATTACAAGAAGGCGATGTATAAACTTCTTGGCAAGCAGGGGTAATCTATGAGCGGTAAAAAAAAGGGGCATTATGTTGCCATAGCAGGTAATATAGGGGCCGGAAAATCGTCGCTTACCGGGCTGCTTGCGGACAACTTTGAATGGAATGCATATTACGAGTCTGTGGATGATAATCCCTATCTGTCAGATTTTTATGAAGATATGCGGCGATGGAGTTTTAACCTGCAGATCTATTTTTTATCCAGCCGTTTTAAGCACCAAAAAGAGATGCTTAGCAAAAACAAAAATGTTATCCAGGATCGAACGATCTACGAGGACGTAGAAATATTTGCCCGAAACCTGCACAATATGAACCTGATGAGTGACAGGGACTTTCAAAACTATTCGTCACTGTTTGATGAGATGAGCTATTATTTACGCCCGCCGGATCTGCTGATCTACCTGCGGGCAGAGGTCCCAACCCTGGTTAAACAGATACAGCAGCGCGGCCGGGATTATGAGAATACGATTCGGATTGACTATCTTGAAAAACTAAATAAGCTCTACGAGGACTGGATCGACAGGTACAGCCACGAAAAATTGATCATCGACACCGATAACCTGGACTTTGTAAACGAACAGGAGGACCTGGGAAAGGTTATCGAACTTGTTGAACAGCGCCTGTTTGGACTCTTTAACTAATTGCTTTCGAAATTTTTGTTCTGTACTTTAAGTGGCTATTGTGGAAAACAAATTATTGCGATTCGACATACAAAAAATACCCGAGGGTGAAAGCTCTAAAATAGCTGAACTACCGGAAGAATATTTCACTCTTGACGATGACGTCAGGTTACTGGAAGCCGAGGTTCAAATTTCGTTCTTCAGAACGGATCATTTTGTGAAAGTATCATTTAATTTGTTAAGTATCGTTGAACTGATATGCGACAGAAGTCTTGATCCTTTTGAGAAGAATGTAAAGGGAAGTTTTGATATCTTGTTTCAGCCTGATGAGGTTCAGGAATCTGAAACGGAACAATCGGCTGTTAAACAGATTCCACCCATTGACCTGGTGCTCGATATTGAAGATGAGGTTCGGGATACGATCATGCTGAATATTCCAATAAAAAAGATACATCCCCGGTACTTTGATGAATCAGGTAACCCCGAGGAATTTGGAACGGCACGTTTCGGCGCACCGGCTGAAAAAGATGAGAATCCGATTGATCCGCGATGGGAAAAATTAAAAAAACTAAAGTAGAACATATTAAACGTAAGTAGATGGCACATCCAAAACGAAAGACATCCAAAGCACGCAAAAATAAACGAAGAGCACACCAAAGCATAAAGGATATCACACTGAAAGAGTGCTCCAATTGCGGGGCTCTTCACAGATATCATCATGTCTGCATGGAGTGTGGATATTACAGGGGTTCGCAGGTTATCCAAACGTCAGAATAATACAAATCAAAATTTATGGTAATTGCAGTAGATGCAGTTGGTGGAGATCATTATCCTGAAAACCCCGTCAGAGGTGGTCTTGAAGCCCTGAAAGCTCAACCTGATCTTAACGTTCTTTTCGTTGGTCCGAAGGATCTGATTACGAAAGAATTGAGTCGAGCAGACATCGAGTATGATGAACACCGGGTAGACATACTTCATACTGATTCTGTAATCACAATGGATGATTCAGCCTCATCTGTGCTTAAAGAGAAGCGGGACTCTTCAATCTCCATGGGGATACGTGCTCACAAAGCCGGAGATTGCCACGCCTTTGTAAGTGCAGGCCACACCGGCGCGCTTTTGGCCGCCTCAACTGTGTATCTTGGTAAACTCGAAGGTGTTCTGCGGCCAACAATCGGCGCCATTTATCCAACAATTAATGGCGTACGCCTCTTGATAGATGCCGGGGCAAATCTTGAGCTCAAACCGGAAATGTATTACCAGTTCGGCTTGATGGGATCTATCTTTGTGAAAGAGATCCTGGGTGTGGAGGGCCCTAAAATAGGGCTTGTAAATGTCGGTGAAGAGCAGGAAAAGGGTACGGATCTTATTAAAGATGCATTTAAACGACTGAGTGACCTCGACAATTTTATTGGAAACATTGAAGGCAAAGACATTCTAACGGGAAAGTGCGATGTTTTCTTGACCGACGGGTTCACGGGTAATATTATTCTGAAATTCGGGGAATCCATTCCTTCAATCCTTAAGATGCTATTTGAAAAGCACATGCGCGAAATGAATGTCAGTGAAGAGACTCAGCAGCAGGTCTACACACTGCTCTCCAAATCTATGCACACTTTTGATTATGAGCATGTGGGTGGAATTCCATTTTTAGGTGTTGATGGGGTCAGTTTTGTAGGTCATGGCGGAAGCACCGTTAATGCTATCAAAAATATGATTCTAAATGCCTCTTACTGTATCGAAAACGGGGTGAATGAGAAGATTAAAGCCTCTCTTAACTAAATAAATTTCATGCCTTCTATTTTTGCAAAAATTTCCGGAATCGGTAAGTATCTCCCTGACTACGTACTTACCAACAAAGAACTTGAGTCCATGGTGGAAACCAATGATGAATGGATTCAAAGCCGCACCGGCATTAGAGAACGACGGATCCTGAAAGGTGAAGGACTGGGTACATCGTATATGGCAGAGCGTGCGGCAAACGCTGCTTTAGAGGATGCAGGAACCGCCCCCGAGGAAATTGATGCAATTATAGTGGCTACCGTCACACCCGATTATTTTTTCCCGGCTACGGCCTGCCTTGTACAGAAACGTATTGGAGCTAAAAATGCCTATGCTTTTGATCTTTCGGCTGCCTGTTCCGGCTTTCTATTTGCTTTAAGTAACGGTGGAAACCTGATAGAATCGGGCCGGGCAAAGAAAGTGCTTGTTATCGGCGCCGACAAAATGAGTTCGATTATTGATTACACCGATCGTACAACGTGCATATTATTCGGTGATGCCGCCGCCGCCGTAGTACTTGAAGCTACGGACGAAGAGATTGGCATCATTGACTATATCCATCACACCGATGGAGATGAAGAGTGTATGCTCTATCAGCCGGCAGGTGGAAGCGTGAAGCCCGCTTCTGAACAGACGGTTAAGGATAAGCTGCACTATTTACGGCAGGATGGCAGAGCTGTTTTTAAAAAAGCAACGCATGGAATGGCCGACGTGTCTCTGGAGATTATGAAAAAAAATAATCTTGAACCAGAACAGGTCGCCTGGCTGGTTCCGCACCAGGCAAATCTCCGGATTATTGATGCCACGGCCCGGCGAATGGGTTTGGATAAAGATAAAGTGATGATTAATATCGATAGGTACGGTAACACAACGTCTGCCACTATTCCACTCTGTTTATGTGATTGGGACGATCAGCTAACAAAAGGTGACAACCTGATTCTTTCAGCATTTGGCGGCGGGCTTACCTGGGGATCGATCTACCTAAAATGGGGTAAATAAATGAAAGCTATCATATTTCCGGGACAAGGGTCTCAGTTTGTAGGCATGGCCAGGGATCATTTTAAATCCAGTAACAGCGTAAAGAAGCTGTTTTTACGGGCCAATGATCTGCTTGGCTATTCAATTTCGGACATCATGTTCGAAGGGCCATCGGACACGTTAATGCAGACCCGCTACACGCAACCGGCCATCTTTCTGCACTCCGTGGCTTTGTACAGAGAGCACGGGTTTGAACCAGATGCAGTTGCAGGTCACAGTTTAGGCGAATTTTCAGCACTTGTGGCAGCAGGCGTCCTTACTTTTGAAACGGCACTGAACCTTGTTCAGCTTCGCGGGAATTTAATGCTGAAGGCCGGTGAAGAGAATCCGGGCACTATGGCTGCAATCATCGGCATGGATGATGAAGACGTTGACAGAATATGTGAAAAGGCGTCGGGCGAGATTCAGAAACCCGTGGTGTCGGCAAATTACAACTGTCCGGGGCAGCTGGTTATTTCAGGCGATACAGACGCTGTGCATAAGGCCGTGGATATAGCTAAAGATGAGGGCTGTAGGCTGGCTAAAATACTGCCTGTGAGCGGTGCCTTTCACTCTCCGCTGATGAAACCCGCTTTAGAAGGATTAAAAGAACGTGTGGAAACAATCGACTTCAGCAATCCTTCCTGCTCGTTTTATAGTAATTCAACTGGGCGTTCAACCACGGATCCCAAAGAGATTAAAAAGAATTTAATTGATCAGCTGACATCTCCTGTACGGTGGACACAAACGCTTCTCTCCATGGAGGAGGCAGGAGTGACTGATTTTATTGAGGTAGGCCCCGGAAAGGTACTCCAGGGGCTTGTGAAGCGTACAGTGTCAAATGCAAACATATCAGGGATTCAATAACAAATGATGGATTTAAAAGGAAAAAACTGTTTGATTACCGGTGGCAGCAGGGGAATCGGCCGTTTTATGGCTCTTCATTTTGCAGACCTTGGGGCCAATGTGGCGATCACCTATGCAAGCTCCTCAAAAGCTGCAGAGGAAGTCGTGGAGAGCATGAAATCGAAGGGAGTGCACGCAAAAGCCTACCAGGCTGATGCCGTTAAGTTTGAAAAAGCTGACGAAGTAATACAGTCCATTGCATCCGAGTGGGGGTCTTTAAATGTGCTCGTAAACAACGCCGGCATTACGCGGGACAATTTAATCCTCAGGATGAGTGAAGATCAGTGGGATGAAGTAATCAATACAAACCTGAAGAGTATTTTTAATTACTGTAAAGCCGCCGCTAAACCCATGATGCGCGCCAAGGGCGGATCAATCATTAATGTTGGGTCCGTTGTTGGCCTGACGGGGAACGCGGGGCAGAGCAATTATGCGGCATCGAAAGCCGGAATCGTGGGTTTTACTAAATCATATGCTAAGGAACTTGCCAGCCGCGGAATTCGTGCGAATGTTATAGCACCGGGATACATCCTGACCGAAATGACAGAAAATTTGAGTGAAAAGGTTCTCGAGTCAATAAAATCAGAAACGCCACTCGGGCGACCTGGAGAACCTGAGGAAGTAGCAAATACAGCGGCTTTTCTTGCCTCGGATCTAAGTTCTTACATCACCGGAGAGGTCATTCGTGTGGATGGCGGCATGGCGATGTAGCCATAATTTGTGTGAAGTTCATAGAATAACGCAAAACGTGTTATTTTTGATTTAGATGTCGTATTATAGGCGACAGAATTCGTTTTTTAATTACATAACCTTAAATAAAATAAAGATCAAAATGTCACAAGACGTAGAATCAAAAGTTAAAGCGATTATTGTTGATAAGCTTGGAGTTGACGAATCTGAAGTGGTAACCGAAGCCAACTTCACAAACGACCTTGGGGCGGACTCGCTCGATACCGTGGAGTTGATCATGGAATTTGAAAAAGAGTTTGACCTGAGTATTCCTGACGAAGATGCTGAAAACATTGCAACCGTTGGCGATGCTGTGAAATATCTGGAGCAAAATTAAATAAGCACAACCAACCATAGAATATGACTGGACGTAGAGTAGTAGTAACTGGTATTGGCGCCTTAACACCGGTAGGCAAAACTGCACCTGAGTTTTGGGATGGGTTAGTTGCCGGTAAAAGTGGAGTCCGTACCATTGAGCACTTCGATACATCAGACTATCCCACGAAGTTTGCCGGGCAGATAAATAATTACGACTCAAGTGAATATTTTGAGCGTAAAGAAGCCCGGCGGCTTGATAATGTCTCTCAATATGGGCTGATTACGGCCGAGGAGGCCATTCAAGATAGTCAGGTGGATCTCGACTCAATCAATAAAGATCGCGTTGCTGTTATCGTGGGAACGGGAATAGGTGGAATGAAAACATTCTATGACCAGTCTATTGAGCATCATAACCATGGGCCACGGGGAGTGAATCCTTTCTTTATTCCGATGTTGATACCGGATATGCCGGCAGGGCATATATCGATCAAGTACGGGTTCCGGGGGGCTAACTATTGCGCTGTCTCCGCTTGTGCTACCGGCTCTCAGAATATCGGCCTGGCGTACGATACTATTAAGTATGGTCAGTCGGATATGGCTGTTTGCGGCGGGACGGAGTCCTGTGTTTGGCCGATCGGTATTTCCGGCTTTAGCTCAATGAAAGCTCTCTCCCGGCGCAACGACTCTCCTGAAGAGGCGTCTCGTCCTTTTGACAAGGACAGAGATGGCTTTGTACTCGGGGAGGGTGCGGCCATGATGTTCCTGGAGTCTCTTGAATCAGCACAGGAACGCGGGGCGCGAATTTACGGGGAGATTGTAGGCTACGGCTTTTCGGCGGATGCTCATCATATTACAGCTCCTGATCCCGAGGGAAATGGGGTTACACTGGCACTCGAAGCCGCCCTAAAAATGGCTGAAATAGATCCGGAACATGTTGATCATATCAATATGCACGGAACATCGACACCCCTGGGAGATCTGGCTGAATCAAACACCATAAAAAAGGTTTTTGGTGATCACGCCTACAAAATGAATCTCAACTCGACTAAATCGATGACCGGTCACATGCTTGGTGCGGCCGGTGCAGCAGAATCCATCGCTGCACTGCTTACTACCTATCACGGGGTTGTTCCACCAACCATCAACCAGATAACGCCGGACCCCGAATGCGACCTGAATTATACCCCGAATGAACCGGTAAAACGAGATGTGACCTACGCCATGAATAATGCATTCGGATTTGGCGGCCACAACACAACACTTGTTTTTAAAAAGTTTGATGAGTAACGCATGCTTGGTAGGTTAAAGAGTTGGTTTTCAGCACCAACAGAACGATATAGCCAACCTTCCACCCGCATCAAAAAACTCGAAAAACTGCTCGGTTTTGAAATTCCCCCTGACGACAGAGGCATATTTCTAAGGGCTCTGCGCCACAGGTCAATTATCGACGGCAGTAAAATACAGGCTCACGAAACGTATGAACGGCTCGAATTTCTGGGCGATGCCGTACTTGATCTTATTGTAACAGAGATTCTCTTCGATAAATATCCATTGGCTAATGAAGGGTTTTTAACCAAGCTCAGAGCTAAAGTGGTGCGCGGCAAAACACTTGCGCAGATGGCAGAAAATATGAAAATCAACGAGGTTATGGAGATCGGTCAACGTGCCTCGGGCCAGGGAATTGAAGTATCCAAGAGTGTGCTTGCGGATCTTTTTGAGGCGATCATTGCGGCGGTCTATCTCACAAAAGGGTATAATTTTACGTTTTTTTTTACTGAAAATCTGATGAATGAGCACCTTGACCTACAGTCGCTCGAAGGTAAGGCGGATAACTACAAAAGTATGTTGATGGAATATCTTCAGGCACAAAATGACCCTCTGCCTGAATATCGTGTAACCGGAGAAGATGGGCCGGCTCACGATAAAACGTTTACCGTAGCAGTTGATATTAAAGGAGGACTTTCAGCAGAAGGAGTAGGGAAAAGTAAAAAAGAGGCTGAACAGAAAGCTGCAGAAAAAGCGTTACGTCAATTGAGAGAAGATGAGTAGTTTTAACTTATCAGTGATAAAAACCTCAATAGTTTTCCGGACAAATTTTCGAAAATATGAAACAATATCTCGACCTTGTACAAAATGTTCTTGACAACGGCGTAAAAAAACAAAATCGTACAGGCACACCAACGCTTTCCTGTTTTGCAGAGCACTACAGGGTTGATCTTTCGAAAGGGTTTCCGCTGCTTACGACAAAAAAAGTCTATTTTCGATCGGTAATTCTGGAGCTGTTATGGTATCTCCGGGGTGAGGATCACATCCGGTGGCTCCGTGATGAAAATGACTGCCACATCTGGGATGCCTGGGCGGATGATGATGGCTATGTGGGGCCCATTTACCCGACACTGTGGCGGCGATTCCCTTCACTTTCTTCTGCTGATGGACACAGCTATCCAGGCAAGGGATCGGCAGAGGAGACCAGCTGGGCATACGATGAATACGACCAGGTGCAGCGGGCCATTGATATGCTAAAGACCAATCCCAACAGCCGGCGTATCGTTGTCAGTGCCTGGCACCCCGGAGTACTCGATGAAATGCGGCTGCCGCCTTGTCATGTAATGTATATTTTCAATGTTTCAGACGGACGGTTAAACTGCCACCTAACGCAGCGATCGGGAGATATTGCGCTGGGCATTCCCTTTAACCTGGCCTGCTACTCCGCTTTAACAATGGCAATTGCCGGGGAAACCGGGTTAACACCGGGCCATTTTTCTCATACCATTGTGGATGCCCATATTTATGAAAACCACATCGAGGGTCTTAAAAAGCAACTCAAACGAGAACCCCGCCCGTTGCCCCGGCTTACCATTCGTTCTAAACCTCTTGACCAGCTTGAGTTTTCCGATTTTGAACTTACAGGGTATAACCCGCACGACCCTATTCGCTTTCCGGTGGCAGTATGAAATTAATCATAATTGCTGCTCACGATCCCAATTTAGTCATTGGGAAAGATGGAACCCTTCCATGGCGGTATCCCGGAGATCTGGCATTTTTTAAACAGAAGACGATGGGCCACCCGCTCCTGATGGGACGAATCGTTTTTGAGGAGCTAAATGAAACACCACTCCCCGGCAGAAAGGCTATCGTTCTTAGCAAAACAACATCTTATGATCACGTCCCAACCTTTACTACCATTCAAGAGGCCTTAGATCATCTGTCGAGCTGCGAAAAGGTGTTTGTTATAGGAGGGGGAGACGTTTACCGGCAAACACTGGAACTGGCTGACCAACTCATCATCACGGAAATCAAACAGCAGTATGATGGAGATACTTTTTTTCCTGAATACCGTGATAAAATCGGACAGGTCTGGGAAGAAATATCAAGAGAAGAAAAAGAGAACTACGCCTTTGTAGAGTATCACAGAATGTCAGAGTAAAACGAGCTGCTACCTACTCTTTTCTCAATTAAAAAAGACTAACTGAAATGGGGCGATAAAGCCTGTATGTTAGTATGTAATAGACCTGGTAAGAGAACACGGGGTGAAGTTAATAAGCTGTTATCCGACCATAATTAAAACCGAACTGCCTGGATCACTGATCCGAATCACCCTTGGTGTGCTTTTCCTGATTCTGTTTTTCTTGTTGTTGTATTACACCTACAAAATCAGGAAAAGAAAGGAATGAAAATTAACAAACAGAGATGAACCTGGACGAACCTACATTTTTGCGATCAATACTCGACTTTTCAGATGTCGGCAGTGCAATAGTAGATCAGGATGGAAATATTCAGTACGCAAATTTCGGCTTTTCAGCTCTCTTTGATAAAAATTATAAATCCCTGACGGGAAAAAATATACATGAATTGCCAGAACTGAGCCCTCTTAAAAGAAGCATGGATCATCACTTATCCGATATTGTCGAAATTACTTGTAAAGATGGAAAAAAATGTAGGTTGAAATACTTCACCATCAAAGATGACAACCAAAAGATAGCAGGCAGATTCTTAAAAGTTTTGCCCGACGGCGTGTCTGCTGAGCATACTCGCGATTTGGATGTATCTCATGAACTTAAAACACCATTACATGCCATTTTCGGGTTTGCAGAATTAATGAAAAAAGATACTGACCTGACGGTTGATCAGATTAAACTATTGGACAAAATTATCTACCACTCAAAACAATTGGACAGAAAAATTAATACCGTACTGGGTACTGAACGCGAAGAGAGCGGGCGCGGTGATGTTTCCGTTGAAGAACACAAGGTTCGGAAAGTATTGGTTGTTGATGATGTATCGATCAACCGGACGCTCCTGAAATTAATGTTGAAGCGCTATGGATTTGAAGTACAGGAAGCATCGAACGGGGAAGCCGCTCTTCAGGTCCTGGACCAGTGGAGTGCGGATATGATTCTAATGGATTTGAGCATGCCGGTTATGAATGGTGTTGAAACAGTGAAGGCTCTGCGCTCTGGCAAAGATAAACAGCTTACCGCTTCAAAGATTATTGCTGTAACAGCTACCCAGCAGTATACCCGCGAGGATCTGATTGAACTTGGATTTGATGATCTGATGCAAAAGCCATTTAAAGAACAGGATCTTTTGTCGTGCCTGGGTATTGAACCAGTACAGCAAGCAGAGGAATGATTGCCTGGCACCGTCTTCGCCCACAGTAGCAGCCTATCGGCTTATCCGGTTTCATGTTCATCAATATCCTTCAGATGTACGATATAAGGCTTGACAACCGGCTGGGTGAGAGCAATGATATGCCGGGTATCCGCGGCTTTTGAAAATTCTACAGCTCTGTCTCTTCCTTCAAGTATCCAGATGCTTTCACTTTTATATTTATAAGCCTCGCTGTAGCTTTTATCTGCGTCAATATAGAATGAGGCTGATTCATCATCATGAGGAAATCCTTTTGATTTCAGGAATTTCCTGGTCATTGATTTGTACTTCTCATATTCAATCTTCACTTTTTTTTGTGGTAAGAAGGTTGTTCGAAACAGGCGGCGTCTCAAAAACCTGGAAGCAAGATCGCGTAGAATCGGATCCTTGTGTTCAGCCCAGGATTTTATACTGATCAGAACATCGTGATCGTCAAGCGACATGTAGTGACTCATGACGGTATCTGATATCCCTTTTCGGGCCGAACGCTTCCGGCTTAGAAAATAATCAAGATGCATAGATGGCGTGTCTACAGCCTCACCGTTATTTACCAAATACTCAACACGGCTGAACACTTTTTTTAGAAGGGAATCTGCACCTAAAACGGTTTTGTGCAGATAAACCTGCATATACATGAGCCGCCGTGAGAGGATATAGTTTTCGATTGCATAAATTCCCTTCTTTTCAATGACTACATTTCCATTGAACACACGCATCGTTTTCAATATCCGGTTGATTCCTACGGAGCCTTCCGAAACACCAGTAAAAAAGCTGTCACGCTTAAGATAATCCAGCCGATCGATGTCGAGTTGAGAAGAGATGAGCTGATGGAGGAATTTTTTGGGGTATTGATCAGTGAAAATATCGATGGCAAGATCCAGATCCCCGCTGAATGTTGCATTCAGCTTTTTCATGATTTTTAGGCTCATCTGTTCATGATTAAAATCATCGATGAGCGTATGCTCCAGCGTGTGAGAAAACGGACCATGGCCTACATCATGCAGCAATATTGCAATCAGCGTAGCTTCTACTTCTGCATCGCTAATGGTAGTGTCTTTCTCTTTCAGGTTCTTGAGGACCCTCTGGCAGAGCTCAAGAGCGCCGATAGCATGTGAGAATCGCGAGTGCTCGGCAGCTGGAAATACAAGATAGCCAAGCCCAAGCTGACGGATGCGTCTGAGCCGCTGCACGTACATGTGATCAATCAGCCTGAGAATTATTCCTTTTGGAACGGTAATAAATCCGTGGATAGGATCGCTGAATATTTTATACTGACTGCTCTTATCCATCGGTGTTGTCCATCATATATTTTTCCGATTGATGAAGTGAAGGCAGGCGGGCCGGCCGCTCGTTTTTAATGCTGTACCAGACTCCCGTGGTTTCTGCTACGGCTTTAAGTTCATCATTTCCATTAAAAAGGGCCTGAATCCCGGTAACACTCGTGTTACCGATCGACTTTAACGAGCTGCCTACCACCAGCGATTCATGGTACAGCACCGGTTGAATATATCGTAAATCAAGGTGAGCAAGAACGAAACTAAATCCCGACTCCATGGATCTTGCCAATTCAGGGATCTCCTGTATGAAACGAATTCGTGCTTCCTCAAAATAGGTGTTAAACACGGCGTTATTGACATGATGAAGAGGATCAAGGTCCCGAAACCGTATTTCAATTGGTGTGGTGTGGTAGAAATCAGCTGGTGTGTAGTTGGAATTCACGCTGGTTTATTTATCGTTCATTGGATTTGTAAAACATACAGCTTACACAACCTTTTTGACAGTGAAGAGGCAAATTTGCCCGAACACTATGTAATCGCTTATAAAAGAGCCGCAGTATGGGTGACCTTTGGCCCTCATTATGGTTATATTCACTGAAAACATAACAAAAGACAATATGATAGATAAATCTTCGCAAAAGTTTTTAGAAAAACTATTAATTACTCCAAGCCCAACCGGATATGAGACCGCAGGCCAGAAAGTCTGGATGGAGTATATCGAGCAGTTTACAGATAAAGTTGAATCAGACGCCTATGGGTCGGCTATCGGGAGGATTGAGACCAATGCCGATGTCATGACTGTTATGCTGGAGGCACATGCTGACGAAATTGGAATGGTCGTCCAACACATTACCGAGGATGGATTCATTTACCTGAATAAGCTGGGGGGGAGTGATTCAACCATTGCCCGGGCAAAACGCGTGTTTATTCATAGCAAAGATGGAAAAGTAAGCGGTGTGACGGGGAATACGGCAATTCACCTTCAGGATAAAAAAAATGGTGGCGGTAAGGAGCCGGCATGGAAAGACATATTTGTAGATATTGGCGCCTCAGACCGTGATGAAGTGCTTGAATCCGTACAAATTGGAGACCCGGTTACCTATGCAGAAGATGTTGAATATTTAAATGATGACACCATAGTTGGCAGAGCGCTGGACAATCGAATAGGGGGATTTGCCATTGCCCAGGCAATGAAGTATTTAAGCGAACGAAAAAAAGATTTGGCGGTAAATGTTATCGCCCTCAACTCCGTGCAGGAGGAGGTGGGTGGTTTTGGTGCGAGAATGATGAGTTATCGCTATGCGCCTGATGCGGCCATTGTCACGGATGTAACGCATGCCACAGATTCGCCGGGTATAGACCAAAAAGAGCATGGTCAGGTAAAGCTGGGAAATGGGCCCACTGTACAGCATGGAGGGGCCAATCATCCGGCCGTCGTCCGACTGATTGAGGAGGCGGCTAAAAAACGGGAGATTGCACTTCAGCATGAAGCCACAAGCGTGCGAACCGGTACCGACACAGACAGCATTTTTTTCCAGAGAACGGGTATTCCAAGTGCTCTTGTATCGGTGCCTCTTCGGTACATGCACTCCCCGGTTGAAACAGCATCGCTGAACGATGTGCAGCAACTGATTGAACTCATGGCGGAATCCGTACTGGCCATGGAGCCCGATCAGACCTTTACGGCGCTGTAATGGCTGAAGGTTGTTCTGGAAGCGAAATGTAAGATGAGCAGAGAGTTGATCCTATAAAAAGACTCGTCGTGCCATTACGGGTGCCGGCTTGGTATTGGACAGCTATCCTCTGGTGGTAGTCTGGATAAATCAGGCGGATGAGGAGTTGTTGAGGGTCATGAATAGCAGGGCCTTCGCTTTTTTCCAGTCCCTGTTGACTGTACTTGTAGAGATGTCTAAGGTATCGGCCACCTGACGTACGGATAATCCACTAAAATACTTTAGCTCAACAATATCATATAACCTTTCATCGATATCTCGCAGCTGCTTGCATGCATTGTGAAGTTCGAGGAACTCCTCGGCCTCCTGAACATGCAGCCGCTCTTCGTCGAGCTCAACTTTAATGGCTCCATTTCCCCTTTTGGCGGCAAGCTTTTTCCTTGCATAATCTACTAAAATTTGATGCATTGCCCTGGATGCGAGACGCATAAGATGCTTTTTGTTGTTGCAATCAAGCTCTTCTTGTTGTAGCCATTTCATATAGACTTCATGCACCAGATCCGTGCGGTTAAGGGTCAAATCATTGCGTTCGGACGCGATCTGAATAGATGCAATATCTTTGAGCTCATTATAAACGAGTGGAAATAGTTTATTGTAGGCGTCGGTTCCCTCGCGTTCAAGCTGTTGTAGAAGCGATGTAACGTTCGTATCTGTTGTAGAATGATTCATAACTGATTCATCTGTTTGAGTTGACTACAGTTATATGGTCCTAATAAGCATATTCCCTTACAGTAAATAAACTAAATTTGAAGATTCTAATAAATGATCAAATTAGTTATATCCATTGGGGTTATTCTGTTGCCAATTCCAAGCGTCTCTGCACATCTTGTCAAGTGTTCGTTTGGTTTCCCACTGGAGCTCTTTGTGGGCTTTGGAGACATCCGCATAACAAATTGCGGCGTCACCCGGCCGACGCTCCACTATTTGGTAGGGCACTTTCTGCCCGGTGGCTTTTTCGAAGGTCTTAATAACCTCAAGAACACTGGATCCCTGGCCGGTACCCAGGTTGTATGCCTCTGCACCGTGAATGTCCTCAAGCTTTTCAAGTGATTTAAGATGGCCTTTGGCCAAATCTACAACGTGAATATAATCGCGCACTCCCGTGCCGTCCGGGGTAGGATAGTCATCACCAAAAACAGCTAATTTTTCACGCTTTCCAACAGCTACCTGTGTTACAAAAGGCATTAAGTTATTTGGAATACCGGCGGGATCTTCCCCGATGCGGCCGCTTTCATGAGCTCCTACCGGATTGAAATACCTGAGAAGGGCAACCTTCCAGTCTGAATCCGATATGCAAATATCTTTTAAAATGTGTTCTATTGTGAGTTTGGTTTGTCCGTACGGATTGGTTGCAGAAAGCGATGAGGATTCCGTAAGCGGTGATTCAGAGGGATCGCCATAAACGGTGGCTGATGAACTGAAGACCATTCGTTTTACTTTGTGCTTGATCATGACCTGGCACAGGGTGATGGTTCCTGCCACGTTGTTGGAGTAGTAGGCAAGCGGATTTTCAACAGACTCACCCACCGCTTTTAAACCGGCAAAATGGATGACCGCCTCAAAATTGAACTCCCTGAACAGCAGATCGAGCTCTGTTTTATGGAGCAAATCGACCTTGCGAAAGATGACCTCCTTTCCTGTCATCTCTTCAACGCGTTCAAGAGCCTCTTTTTTGCTGTTTGAAAGATTATCCATGGCCACAACGTCGTACCCTTCATTGAGAAGCTCGAGAATTGTATGACTGCCGATGAAGCCGGTACCGCCTGTGACTAAAATTGTGCTCATAAAAGAATTGTTGGTAGTGGTTTGGAGAGATTATTTGCTTTGTCTGGAATTGGAGAGCAGCTAATTCAGCTATCAGCACGTTCTTTGAGCTGTTCGAGTATTCTGTTACAGTAATCGTCCATCTTGTTGATATACTCCTCTTTACGATCCATCTCTACTCCGTCATCAAGCATCACTTTTGACTTTTCATATATATTAAGAATAGGGTCCAGCTTCAGCATTTTTGCCACAGGCTTAATTTTGTGGCCTGTTCGCCTGAGCATTTCAATATCTTCATCCTGAAGACTCTGTTTGAAATTATCTCTGAATTCTTTGAATGACGTCACTGAGGCCTCGCAAAACTCATCTACATAAGCTTCGTCATCATAGAGCATATCGCGGATTAACTGAAAGTCTATGGGGTTTTTATTATTCGTCATACATTATTCATTTGCTGGTTCTGACATGTTATGTGGTGCAGGTTTTCCATGTTTATCCATGTGTACAAACACAATTTTGTCAATACTAATAATGGTTTGATGGGTAAATTTTTGCCGCACCTCACATCGTACGGTAATTGAGGTACGGCCAAAAGATACTGTTTCCATTCCAATTTCAATAATGTCTCCAAGCTTGGCAGAGCTCACAAAGTTAATTTCTGACATGAACTTGGTCACAATATTTCCTTTGCCAAGCTGACAAATTACATATATTGCAGCTTCTTCATCAACCCACGCAAGAACGGATCCACCAAATAGTGTGCCGTGTGCGTTTAATTCTGTGGGTTTAATCAGCTTTCTGCTGAAAAACCTCATAGGCGGGAATTTTGTAGACATAAGTACCTAAGTAAAGTTAAAATCTCGATAGTAGCAAGCATGCCCCCGTGTTTGCTCCATAGAATATAAGATATTGTAAAACTAACATACACCATAACAAATTTATTAAACAGGATAAGCAGAACCTCGGGGAATTTAGACATTCAATTGATCCGGAAGCGGATGTATCAAATGTCACAATTATTTCTGTATTTTACGTTTTTTGATTAAACACATACCCGGGATATTGTCCGCAATATTTCGTGACTACTCTCAATAAACTATTGACTGGCATCCACCGATGAATATCATCTCGTTTACAAATCAGAAAGGTGGGGTGGGCAAAACCACGACCGTTGTTAATACAGGAGCAGGGCTTTGCAGGCTTGGCTACTCCGTACTGCTGGTAGACATGGACCCCCAGGCGAATCTAACCCATTCCCTAAGGATTCAATCCTCCAGGAAAAAAGAGACGATCGTACATCTTCTGAAAAAGCAGTTGTCAGCACAGGATATTGTGGTTCGTCATGGTGATCTGGATCTTTTGCCATCATCCATTGAACTGTCTTCTGCAGAGATAGACTTAATTGATGAACCGAGCCGGGAGATGATTCTAAAATCGGCCCTGGATGTTCTGGACCAGCAGTACGATTACGTGTTGATTGATTGCCCTCCAAATCTTGGGCTTCTTACATTAAATGCCTTTGCCGCGTCGGATACATTAACCATCGTGATGCAGTGCGAGTACCTGGCGCTTCATGGACTGTCGAGACTTATGGATTTAATTGAGCTCGTGCAGGCGAGGCTCAATGAAAAGCTGACCCTTGGCGGAATACTTTGTACCATGTTTGATGAAGAAAATAAACTCAACAGTCAAATTGCAGAACATATCCGGGACCAGTATGGGAGTACTGTTTATGAAACCGTCATAAGAAAAAATTCAGCGTTGGCTGCCGCTCCAAGTTTTCATCAAACGATTTTTGAACATGCCCCCGGTAGTTCAGGGGCCGAAGACTACCTGGACCTGGCAAGAGAGATTCGTAGTCGCAATGGAGCTTGAGGACCAACATTAACCAACAATCCGTTGAGAAGATCGGCACTTCAGCCATTCCATCTGCCAAATTGGAATGAGCAGATATAGCACCCGCACTCTGCTTCATGGCATAGTAAGAAGTAATTCGCAATTCAAATTGCTTCATTTGTTAGAAAATAACGAATTCATTTTACATAATATTAAAATATTTTAATATTAGTAGAGCATTGCGCGTTGGAAGGCCTCGTGAGTGCAGTAGTTCAAATAAAAAAAGTGAATCATGAGAAAAATAGCGTTTACAAATCAGAAGGGTGGCGTTGGAAAAACAACGACAACCATAAATACCGGTGCCGGTTTAAGTAAAATTGGATTTAAGGTCCTGCTGGTTGATATGGATCCACAGGCAAATTTAACCTTCTCACTGAAGATTCAGTCCTCAAAAATGAGACGCAATATTTACCATCTGTTGAAAGGTGATGAATCAGCGAAAGATATTGTCATGGAGCACAACGGGATGGATCTGCTGCCGGCCTCTCTTGAACTTTCGGGGGCCGAAATGGAGCTGGTGAATGAACCCGCCCGCGAACAGATCCTCCGGTCGGCACTTCGTGAAATCGAGGATGAATACGACTTTATACTGATAGATTGTCCGCCAAACCTTGGGTTGTTAACCCTCAATGCATTTACGGCGGCTGATGAACTGGTGATTGTGCTGCAGTCGGAGTACCTGGCCCTTCATGGACTCTCCAAGCTGATGGACCTGATAAAAATCGTCCAGAAGCGGTTAAATCCATCATTGAAAGTAGAAGGGATTGTCTGTACGCTGTATGATCAACGAAAGAACCTCAATCGAGAGGTTGTCAGCCACATACGGGAGCATTTCGGATCAAAGGTATTTCAAACAGTGATCCGGGATAATATCGCACTGGCTGAGGCACCAAGCCATCATAAAACAATCTTTGAATATGATAGCAAAAGCTATGGTGCGCGGGATTACATGGAACTTGCCAAAGAGATCAGAAACGGGTATTACCATGCGGATTAAACGCAGTCTTGGGTCATCACCTCTGGATACGGTTGCAGATGAAGATTCGATATTTGATTATGTGGCCGATTCCCGACAGGGTACCGGGCGATCGGATAGTATTTTTCAAGACTATGCCGCCGGGGAACATCTTACACTTGCCTCTTCTTTTACGGATAAAGTGATAGCAAAGGAGCGGGAAACGAAAGGTACAGAGAATCAGAAGTCCACTGTGAAAAAAGTTGCAAGCTACTACCTTGAGCTCACTACGATAAAAAGGATGAAGACGTACGCTTCGAATAAACAAAAAAGCTATTCATCAGTCGTTGAACGTGCGCTGAAGGAATATCTCGATATTGAGTGAGATCATTTGATAGAAATGGGGAGCACCGGCTACTATTCTGATGATCAGCATCACCTCGTGGTAAAAAATCTCCTTTTCCGGTCGTTTCAATGAACAACCATAATAGAATCACTCACGCACTGGTGAATTTACCTCTGCGCAGCTCATAAAACGAAACGGCTGCTTCTATTTGAAGAGTGAGTAGAGTCGGGATTCCGTTTAGTTTGCCAGGTGTTTTTTTCCCGAATTTGAAAATGCCTCCAGGTACTTGTAGCCGCTGCCCGTATTAAAGAGTACGATAGTTTCCTCTCGTTTCACGAGTCCTTTGTCGAGCATTGAATGAAGAGTTGCGAGCGTTGCGCCACCCTCGGGGGCCGGAAAAATTCCTGTCAGGTGCGCCATCTCATTGGAGTAGTGAATCATTTCTTCATCTGAAACCGCAATGGCGCAACCGTTACTTTTTTTAAGGATATCAAGGATTATGAAATCGCCTATGGCGGCCGGTACCCGGAGGCCGGATGCAGATGTTTTTGCGTTCTGCCAATACTCCGCTTTACTTTGGCCATGTTGCCAGGCACGAACTATTGGAGCACACCCGGATGCTTGTACCGATACCATACGCGGACGTTCGCTGCCGATCCAGCCAAGCTCTTCCATCTCGTTAAATGCTTTCCACATACCGATTAAGCCGGTTCCGCCTCCGGTGGGATAGATAATGACATCCGGCAGAACTCCATCAAGCTGCTCAAAAAGTTCGTATCCCATTGTTTTTTTACCTTCGATTCGATACGGCTCTTTCAGCGTGGAAACATTAAACCACTCCCCGCTGCTGTTCAGGTGATGAAGTTTGTCGCCGCAATCACTTATTAACCCATCAACAAGGACAACGTCAGCACCGGCTGACCGACATTCCTGGATAAAAGCACTGGGTGTATCGGCCGGCATAAAAATATGGGCACGAGTCCCCGAAAGAGCTGCATATGCAGCCAGCGCACCGCCTGCATTGCCTGCTGAGGGGATTGCAAATGTATCGATGCCCCGCTCAAGAGCTGCATTGACCGCTGCGCTCAAACCGCGTGCTTTAAATGAGCCGGTTGGGTTCACGGATTCATCTTTAATGAAAAGGCTACTCAAGCCGTATGGATCTTTAAACCGGGGGGCCTTACGAAGGGGAGTGCCGCCCTCGCCGAGTGTATGAAGTCCGGGCAGGTTGTTTATGGGCATCATTTCCGTGTATCTCCACATATCGGTCCGGCGATGAGTGAGGGCGTTTCGGGTTAAGGTTCTCTTTGCTTTTGAAATATCGTACCGGGCCAGAAGAGGGGCGCCTGCACTGCTTAACGTCATCGGTTTAAACGGATCGTAGGTAGCTCCGGTTTTTGAACATTCCAGGTGAGATAAAGCGCTTTTAATGTCAGCCATGGAGTTTCCCGTGGTATATATTTAGTTGCAGATGCACCCTGTATGTCCTCAAAAAATACAATCGATTAGTTTGAGGGTATGACATGAAAATCATCAAAAATATAGGTAAAGAAAAAAAGGAAGGTAATCATCACACAAAATGAACATAAACGTAATCCGGAGTCGGAGCGTAGTGTCAGACGGTGTGGATATAGATAGAAGCGCCCCTGGGCCGGAATCCAATAATTGCCGCTCAGTTGTTTCTCTGTGCTTTTACAAAAGCTACAATGGCTTTGCGGGCAAGGTTATTCTCACCATATCGCTGTACAATCCACCTGTATTCCGGCATATCCTCGTAATGATCAAATGCATCAGCACTCTCCGATATGAGTTTTAAAACCAGGTTTCGTACCACCATGTCATCTTCATGTTGACGAACCATACGCTCGGTATACCTCACGATTTCTCTGTCGAAATGACTAAATGTTAGCAACTGAACCGCAGCATCTGGATTTAAGGCCCACATGGGGTGACGGGGCGGTACCTGTTCGGTAATCTCTTTTAAAAATTCTACCGTTGGGGCAGAATCCTGTTCCAGCTGATGCTCAGGTTGGGTTCTGATTCGATTCCACCTGGCTTCCTGTGCAAGCAGACCAAGATACGCAATGTAGAGGGCTGACCGCTGCTGTTCATGAAGGGTCTTTGTTTGTACTGTCTTCTTAACGTTGATGCGTTGCCTGTAAGCCGCTGCGGCTGAGTAGCGTGACATCCCGTAAAGTGGGTCGAAGATCTTGCTGGAACGGGCTGATTCCGGCGGTTCATCCCGGCGAAGAAGTGCAACAGGAACATGGGCTCTGTTGACAAGATAAAGCGGTTTGAACCAGTAAAAATTCTCTGGATTTTTAAAAGAGAGCAGCGCATTGTAGTAGCGTAGATCGATATCTCTGCTTGTAATGGCACCCGGAATGTTTCGGGGAAAAACGTCCGCCTGAGACGGATCATATCGAAGCTGGAGGGAATCTGCTCCGGCAGGTGGAAGAATCACTCCCTCAAATGTATTGTCCACCCGGATCTCGGTGTGTATTTCACCCGGAAGCGGGCCCGGCCGGCTTGTAATACCTCGAACCTGATATCTCACCGTATCCATACCGGCAGGAATTGTGGTTTTGATAGACCCATCGGGATTTGATTCAAAGATCTGTCCTGAAAAATAATCGTACCCATTGAAGTTTCCATACGCCCGGATCCAGTCTGTATAGGCCCGTTTATCAAAATGCCGGCCATCGTTATAACGTCTTGGAATAAGCCTGATATCCATTTCTACCGGCCCCTGGTCAAAAACGATCATTCGAAGGACAGCCGGTTTATGAAAAACCGCATGAATGGTTATGGTGTAAATGCCGGCTTCTTCCAGATGAACATGGTAGTGCCCGTTCTTGTCAGGAACTATATCTCGGATCTGGTTGAAAATTGTAGCCTGGCTTCTCAAATTTGTGGATACAACCACGTTAGGGACTGGTTCACCGTTCATGCTTGTAATTGTTCCCTCTACAGTTGCCTGGCCCGCCGTATGTATGGGCAAAAAAATGAACAGGAGAAGTAAACAGCCGCAAAGTATCTTATTCATGATGTAGTATGCATTGACGTATTTATCTAATAGTATTAATAAATTAGTAATTAATAAAGGGTCATTGCACAAAATGAAAATCATCTGCACCGGGCCGGTAGCAATTGGTCAAGACAGCAGACCTATTATCAATAAGACAACTCATGTAGACCCGTACAAAAGGGATTAAGGAGGTGAGTTGAAACGATTGATTTTGTGGTTTATTGACATGAACAACCCATCTGCAACAACAATTGTCATCCTTTTTTACAAGCAGCGTGGCCTGATGCTAACATTTCTAACTTTTTCCTGCGGTAATGAATCAATCGTAATTCCGTAAATATTCTTTGCAATTCATCTGACCGGGTGACATACTGCTGTCAGTCACGACATCTATTTTTTAGAGGTTTCACAATTCAGTATCATCTGTAAAGGCACGGAATATATTTATGATACAAACATACAGAAGCAGTTCTATTACTTTTCTGGCTGATCAGCTGACGCAGCAGCTCATGCGGAACACCCCGGATGATCCGTTCGAGCCAATACAGGTTGTTGTACCCAACCTGGAAACCGCTCGATGGTTGAAGCATATCCTGGCTGAACGGGCAGGTATATTTGCTAATGGTCGGTTTATTTTACCTGCGGAATGGCAGTTTTTACAGGTCCGGAAAAAATTCGAGAAGCTGCCATCTCAGCTCCCCTCAGATCCGGCTCCTCTTACATGGAGGCTCTTTCAGCTTCTGATGGATGACGAATCCCGTCAGCAGTTTTCCAGGCTGGATCAATACATTGGGGTTCAGCCGGATGGTATGGAAGAACAGGCGGCAATGCAGCTTGCCGGAAAAATCGCGTCTGTATTTGATCAATACATTGTCTACCGGCCTGACATGTTGAGAAGCTGGTTAACGGATGAACCACCAGCCGATCCGGATGTACGGTGGCAGGCTCGGCTCTGGAGAAGACTGGAAAATGATCATAAGAATCTCGGAGCCGGGCAGGGTTTTGCCAGTAAACCTGAGCTGATTCTGGATATAACAGAAGAACTTGCCGGTGATCAGGCGATGCACCCGGAGCCGCTTTATCTCTTTAATACAGGGTTAATTCCCAAACCTGTAATCCGAATGGTGAAAAAGCTGGCAACTCAGACGGACGTTTATATCTACAGGGTGGGCGTACAAAAAGGTGGCGTTAAACAAGATAAAACAGGAAATGTACTACTAAGGGCATTTGGTGAGGAAGCTTCTGCAGCAGAAGGTCTTTATTCACACGCAGGCGGGAACACTCATAATCTGTATCCAACAACCGATACACCTCCAACATCACTGCTTCAAAAAATTCAACGGGCGATAACGAATGATCAACCGACTGGCAGCTGGGAATTGGAAACAACAGGTATCGATATTCGGTCTTGTCATACACCTCTGCGCGAAATTGAGGTACTCCATCAATTTTTAATTCGGCAATTCGAACAAGATGATGCATTGCGTCCGGATGATGTGGTAGTTCTAACGCCAAACCTGGAACTCTACAAGCCATTTATTCACGCAGTGTTTGGCACTCCACAGGAGGGGCTTCCGTACATCCCGTACCATGCCGGCTTCGATAGTTCAGGAGATACAGGTATCAAGCGAGTGGTTCTGCACCTTTTCGATCTCATCGGTTCCAGGTTCTCTTTTTCTGATGTTATGGACCTTTTTATGGAAGAGATTGTACGAACCCGGTTCGATGTATCGGAGCCCGGGGCAGAGCGTATCAAGCGGTGGATGAAGGAGAATAACGTAATTTGGGGACTGGACAGTGAGCACCGGCGCCAGGAAGGGCAGCCGGCCAACGAAAGTCAGACCTGGCAATCGGCAATGCGCAGAGGGTGGAAAGGAATCCTTATCGGGGCACCGGATGATCCGCTGGAGGAATCCAGCCTCTACTTTGACCAGATCACTGGACGAGACCGGCAGGAGGAGTGGTCCTCGTTTTCGGCTTACCTGAATACGCTGGGACATATTCAAAAAGAGATATCGCAAAAGAAAGATCCTGAAGCGTGGTGCGCTGCGGCAGAGCATGTAATGGAACAAATCTGCTCTGAAGAATCGCGTCAAAGCCGCGAGGCTGACGTTGTTCGAGGCGCTCTGGATGCAATTCGAGACTCCGCAAAAACCGCGGGTATGGACCTGGAAATTTCTTACTCACTTTTCCGGTCCAGGTTTACCAACCTATTGGAGAAGGAATCTGCGTCCACGGCTCTTTTTACACGAGGTGTTACGTTCAGTTCTATGGTTCCGCTGCGTTCAATCCCGGCAAAGATTATTGCGCTGATCGGGTTGAACGAGTCAGATTTTCCGCGAAAACCAAAACATGCCGATTTTGACCTGATGGCGCGCAATCCGGAACCGGGAGAGAGGAACCGAAAACACGAGGATAGACATCTTTTTTTGGAGTCCATTATGGCTGCTGAAAACATTCACTACTGCAGCTATATCGGGCAAAGCCGGCAGGATAATGAACCGATTCCTCCGTCACCGATTGTCAGTGAATGGATCAATTGTGTGGCAGATGCTTTAGGAATAACACCGGGCGAGGTTGTAGTTAACGAACCTTTGCATAGCTTTTCAGCTAAAAATTTTCTGCCCGGGCGATCTGCAGCAAAGACAGAATACAGGGTGTCGAAATTAATAAGGCAATCTGGCAATAAACCGCCCGGATTAGAGATACATAAAACCCTTCCGGTTCCGAAAGAGAGCTCATTCGTCAGCCTTGATGATCTTTTTCGGTTCTACAAAAATCCAGTTAGATCGTTTTTTACATCGCGATTTCAGCCGGATATCAAACGGTTTGACGAGCTAAAAAAAGAGTTCAGCCTGAATACTCTCGAAAAGCATATTCTGTTTGAAAGAATATTCGGGTGGCGGCTGGACGGACGCAGCCCCGGTCAGATCATACATCTACTCAAACAAACAGGAGATCTGCCGGAGAATTGGCAGGGAGAAGCGGAACTGCAAGAGATGATCAACTCCGTAGATACAGCAATTGAGCTGATTCAAAAAAAAGGGTTTGAACCCAATAAGAAAGAAGTAGAGCTGGAGATCTCAACGGAGGATTCGCTGGTAACAGGTACGCTGCTCAGCTACTCAGACACCCGCTTCCTGGACATTACATCTTCTTCTTTTTCTGGAACGAAGGTGTTTTTAAGCTGGCTGAGACATCTCGGGGCCTGTATATCCGGAACATTTAAAGGCAGGCCTTCCCATTTTATGTGCGATCTGAAAAAGGGTGATCCGTTATGGGTAACCTTTACGACGCCCGATAATGCCGGTAAAGAGATGGAAAAAGCGATCGAATTGTATCAAAGCGGCTTGCTTCGGCCCCGTATGGTCTTTCCGTCCACGGCTTATGAATATCAAAAACAACTCTATCGCAATAAGCAGAACCCGGAAAAGAAGGCGGCAACGACGTTCGAAGGATCCGAATATAGTTCGTTCGCGGAGAACAGGGATTTCTACTTGTCGCTATTACTTGGAGAAAAGCCCGGGTTTGACAAGTCTCTGATCCAAGCCGAATTCCAGGCACTACTTGAATCTATGTTGAATCATATGAACCCGGTGAAATGAGACAAGAACTAACCAATATTTTTGATGTAAAGGTTGCGCCAAGAGTGCTTATTGAGGCCAGTGCAGGTACAGGCAAAACCTACACAATTGTAGGACTTGTGGTACGAATGCTGCTGGAACGAGATCTTCTGATAGACCAGTTGCTTATTGTAACGTTTACTAAAAAAGCAACTGCTGAACTCAGAGAACGAATTCTTGAACGATTAAGAGAGTGCCTGGATGCAATTGAGCAGCCCGGACAGCTGAAGGATGGTGACCCGTACATGGCTGAAATTACGCGACGCTATGGGAATTCCACAACGGCCGCCGGCAAACTTCGTCACGCCATACATAACTTTGATGACAGCCAGGTATTTACGATTCACGGGTTTTGCCAGAAAATTCTGCAGGAGGAAGCGCTGATGGCGGGTGCACCGTTTGAAATGAGAGTGAGCCCGACTGATGAACTGCTTTTAACAGCGGCCCGTGACTTTTGGCGCGTCTTTATGCATCGCCACAGCAGCAGTGAGGCAGGCCGCTACCTGATCAGAAAGCTACTTTCCATCGCTTCTTCTCCGGAAGAGTTGATCGGGGACAAGAGTATAAAATCGCTTCTGGATAAACGCTATGCCACCATCGAAGGCGACTTTCTTGAAGACCCCGTCTCCAGCTTGAACCAAATCCTTGAATTAAAACAACGGTTGAAATCTCTCTGGAAAGCGGAAAAAGAGGAGATTCTGGAGATACTTCGTTCATGTGATATCAGCCGGTATCAAACGCATATCGATAAGCGGATACCGAAGCTTGAACACTGGTTGAATGACTCTACGTTTTCTGAGGACGCACCGGGAAAACTGGCGATGTGGACAGGCCACTATCTTTATGATGAATCAAACCTAAAAAAAGATGGTCAACCAGTACCCCGCCACGACTTTTTTACTCTCTGCTCAACATTCGCGGAACATGTAGCTGATATCCATAAAGTTGAATCTACACTGCTGAAACAAGCGTTTGAAGATATTTCTGAGCGAAGACAGAAGCTGGCGGCTGAATCGGAGATCAACAGCTACAATGATCTGCTAACAAATGTTCGGTATTCACTACAACACGCAGATTACGGTACTGAACTCGCCATAAAATTGAGGCAGCGCTACCCTATAGCTCTCGTGGACGAGTTTCAGGATACAGACCCGGTCCAGTATGAGATTTTTGACAGCATCTATCCAGCCGGAGAGCCCGAAAGCCATTTGATCATGGTCGGAGATCCGAAACAGGCTATTTATGCATTTCGCGGGGCAGACCTGCACACGTACTTCCGGGCCAGGCGTGATGGGGTGGGGACAGACTATACGCTGAAAGAAAATTATCGCAGTACGAAAGGTTATATTCACGCTGTAAACACCCTTTTTAAAGGCAATCGTCGTCCGTTTATCGAAAAGGAGATTGAGTATCCGGAATCAAGCCCCGGGCGGAAAGAGTATACAGACAGGCTTATCCTTGAGGGGGAAAAACAGGCACCGATGACTGTAATTGCAAGGCGGGGGGTGGAGTCCAACAAAGACCATGTGGGTGAATTTGTCTTTAACCAGGTCGTTCAGTCAATTGGAGAGATCCTTCACCTGGCGGGGAACGGAAAGGCTTTTATCGGAGAGCGTTTGGTGCGCCCGGGGGATATTGCAATTTTGGTATCGCGCCATAAAGACGCAGATACCCTGAAACGAAAGTTGAAGGCCATAGGTGTTGATGCTGTCACAAATACAAACCAGGGTATCTTTGACACACTGGAAGCATCTAAAGTCCAAATCTGGATGAATGCTGTTTTAAACCCGGTTCAATCGGGGCAGGTCCACGCGTTGCTGCTCACGGGACTTTTAGGCCCCGACCTGGAAGAAATGCACCAGTTTATGGAGGATGAAGAGAGGTATCAGGCCCTTTCTGATGAACTCCGGGACCTGCAGGATTTATGGTACAGTCGTGGATTTTATGCCACGTTTTACAACCTGCTGCATCGCGACGACCGGTTTAGCAACCTTGCAAAGGTACAGAATGCCGAGCGCGCCATCACCAATCTCTTTCACCTGGCGGAACTGTGTGCGCAAAAGGAGAGGGATGAAGGGCTAAGCCCGAGGCTGCTGCATCGCTGGCTGCTGCGCCAAATGGATGAAGCCGAGAGAGAGGAAGAGAAAGAACTCCAGCTCGAAAGCGACCAGAACCTCGTAAAAATTTTGACTGTTCATACGAGCAAAGGGCTGCAATTTCCGCTGGTTTTTTGTCCATCACTATGGCTGGGACGGGAACCGGATGTCTACAAAAATACGCCAAAACATCCTGTTGAGTATCATAAAAACCAGGAGAATAACCTATTTATTAATATTGAACGC
>JAAAOB010000125.1 GCA_009909035.1 Bacteroidota bacterium | reverse complement strand
ACGGCAACGGAGCACTGTTCATTGCTTTACAACCATAATCAGCACAAAACGTTTCAATATTATCTTTTTTTACAAGATAAAGTGACTTAAATCTTTGTCTTTCACAAGGCCGGCGAGCTGTTTATTGACATACGATTTATCGATATCAATCGTGCCGCTTCCGATGTCGTCTGGTACGGCAAAGAGGAGCTCTTCAAGCAGCGAGGAGAGGATGGTATGGAGCCGCCGGGCACCGATATTTTCCACCTGCTGGTTGACTTGGGCCGCAATACTGGCAACTTCCCGGATCGCTTCTTCATTAAAGTTGATGGTAACGCCCTCCGTCTTCAGCATCGCCTGGTACTGCTTGGTCAGGGCGTTCTTGGGCACGGTTAATATTTTATAAAAGTCTTCCTCCGTGAGAGAATCGAGCTCTACCCGGATTGGAAACCGGCCCTGGAGTTCCGGGATCATATCGGACGGTTTGGATACATGAAATGCACCTGATCCAATGAACAGGATATGGTCGGTTTTTACAATGCCGTGTTTTGTAGATACCGCGCTGCCTTCAACAATAGGCAGAAGGTCGCGCTGCACGCCCTGCCGGCTTACATCGGGACCGCCGCCACCGCTTTTTCCACCGCCGGAAGATCCTTCAGCCACCTTGTCAATTTCGTCAATAAAGACAATTCCCTGGTTTTGAACCCGCTCAAGAGCTTCTTGTATGGCGGCATCGTGATCGATCAGTTTTTCAGCCTCCTGGTCGAGCATGACCTCGCGTGCCTCGCGAATCGGCATGGTCCGTTTTGATTTTTTGTTTCCTTTGGCCATGTTTCCAAGCATATCCTGCAGGTTAAAGCCCATCTCTTCCATACCCTGAGGCCCAAAAACCTGCATCATGGGATTTTTTTTGGAGGCCACTTCAATTTCAATATCGCGATCTTCGAGCTCACCATTTTTTAGTTTCTCCCGAAACCGCTCCCGTGTTCGTTCGTTCAGCTCTTCATCAGAGGCCCGTTCCGGGTTAAATCCAACCTCATCTCCGGTTGAGGTGCCGGATGATTTTTTCTTTTTAACGGGGGGAATCAGGATATCAAGAATTTTATTCTCAACTATTTTTTTGGCTTTCTCTTTCACCCGCTCCTGCATCTCTTCTTTTACAATATTCAGGGCGATATCCGTGAGATCGCGAATCATCGATTCTACGTCACGGCCCACATAGCCAACTTCTGTAAACTTGGATGCTTCAACCTTCACAAACGGTGCGCCCGATAACCTGGCAAGTCGCCGTGCAATCTCGGTTTTTCCAACACCGGTGGGGCCGATCATCAGGATATTATTTGGAATTATTTCTTCCCGGATTTCCGGTTCGGAGTTGAGCCTTCTCCATCGATTTCGCAATGCTATGGAGACGGATCGTTTGGCTTCTTTCTGCCCGACAATGTACTTATCGAGTTCTGCTACAATTTGTCGCGGGGTCAATCCCTGTTGTTCTTTCAATTCCATGAATACTACTCGAGTTCTAAAATAGTCAGATTATGATTTGTGTAGATGCAGATGTCGGCTGCTATAGACAGTGACTTCTCAACAATTTCTTTAGCCGTAAGGTTTGGAGCGTCACTTTTGAGTGCGCGTGCAGCTGCAAGGGCGTAGGAGCCTCCGCTGCCGATCGCTAATATTTGATCATCAGGCTCAATTACATCACCCTGGCCGGATATCAAAAGCGATATATCTTTATCCATAACGACAAGCAGGGCTTCAAGTTTCTGAAGGTATTTATCTTTTCTCCACTCTTTGGCAAGCTCAACGGCTGCTCGCTGGAGCTGTCCGTTGTACTCCCCCAGTTTCTCCTCAAAGCGTTCAAAGAGTGTAAACGCATCGGCGGTGGACCCGGCAAAGCCTGCAAGTATGGTATCGTCCTGCAGTTTGCGAACTTTGCGCACGGTAGACTTCATTACGGTTTTATCGAGAGTAGCCTGGCCATCTCCGCCAATGGCTACTTTGCCGTTGTGCGACACACCCAACACTGTTGTGGCGTGCAGGTTTGATAGATCTGTCATCAGATAATATTTTTTTAAATATCAGGTTTAAAATCAGTTAGTTCTGGCGGCTTGGACGGGGTCGTTTTTTTCGTTTCGGGCGCCCGTTGGTGTCGCCCTCATCGTCCTTGCTGTAGTAGTCCAGGCTCTCCTGCCGTTTTTGACGCTGCGTTAGGTCATCGAGTTTCACCTCGTGGGCTTCCAGTATTTTATCGATGGGCTCGTCGCGCAGAACCGCGTCCGTGATATCCAGTTCAGATCCGGATAGTGTAGCCTTAAATTCATTCAGCGAAATATCCTCGTCCGGCACAAGGGTAATCCTCATTTTATATTTCAGCATCCATTTCGCCCGCTGACTGAAAAATCCTTTGGTAAGGAAAGAGTTTAAAAACGGGTTGATATAAATATCGACCGCCCGGTATTTGGTGCTGTATTTTAATTTACTGATCCAGCTTTCAATATCCGTAATAATTGTATCCTGGCTGACAACCGATCCTGTTCCACCGCACATCGGGCACACTTTGGATACGGAGTTGACCACACTGGGCCGGATACGCTGCCTCGTGATTTGAACCAGGCCAAAATCACTCATTCCCAGGATGTTGGTTTTTGCCTGGTCTTTTTTGAACTCTTTCTTGAGTTCATCATAGATTTTTTTGCGATTTTTATCGCTTCGTAAATCAATAAAGTCTACCACGATGATGCCGCCGATATCCCTCAGCCGGAGCTGTTTTGCAACTTCGCGGGCCGCCTCCAGGTTGGTCTTCAGTGAGTTATCCTCCTGGTTCTGTTTTGCTGCGTACGGCCCGGAGTTGACGTCAACGACGTACATGGCTTCCGTCTGTTCAAAAATCAAATAGCCGCCAGATGGCATTCGGACCCTCGGGCTAAAAATAGAGTTCACATCGTTGCCGATACCCACACTGTCAAAGATATGATCTTTCCCTTTGTAGAGCTCTACATTGGGCAGCATTTTTGGTGCGATTTGAGAGACAAAACTTTTCATCTCTTTAAAGAGCTGCGGGTCGTCAATAAGAACGCGGTCGTAGTGCTTTGCAAAAAGATCCCGGATGAGGCTCTCGGTTATGTCCAGATCTTTGTAGAGCCGGGTGGGAGGGGTCGACTCTTCCAGTTTGTTCAGCATCTTGTCCCATTTCGTAAGGACCGTGCGCATATCTTCTTCAATCACCTCTTTGGTCTGGCCCTGAGCCACGGTCCGCACGATCACTCCAAAACCCTCCGGCAGCATGGATCCAACGGTTTTCTTGAGGCGTTTCCGCTCCCGGTTGTTGTTGATCTTTTTTGAAAGTGCGATGTATTCGCCCATTGGTATCAACACCAGGAAGCGTCCGGCAATGGTGATATCGGTCGACACCCGGGGGCCTTTTGAACCGATCGGTTCCTTGACAATTTGAACCAGCAGCTTCTGTCCGCTGCGCAGCATTTTCCCGGCCAGCATCTGCTTGTCGTAGTTCGAGAGTTTATCGAAATTCTGAAGCTCCTTGTTGGCGTGGCTGGGGATACTGTCTTCCCCGTTCATCATCTTGATGTACTGGCCGAGGTGGTCGCCGGCGTCAGAAAAGTGAAGAAATGCATCTTTCTCCATGCCGACATCAATAAAGGCAGCGCGGATGCCGCTCATTACTTTATGAACCCGTGCATGATAGATATCCCCAACGGTTCGCTGGTTATCCTCTGATTCTATGAATATTTGAGCTAACTCACCACTTTCTAAAAGCGCTACCCGGGTCTGTTTTCCCGAGGAATGGATAATAATTTGGTTTTTCATCTGCTACAAAAGGTTGCGTCGGCAGCTTGAAGGGTGTTTTCTTATCAGGCGAGCACAGGCGGCACACACTCTCAGTTAGATTCGTATGGTGTGTGGAGAAACCGTCCCCGGGGTTAAGGTAAGCTGCGACGTAATTATAATTTCTACTTGGAAAAGGAACTGAAGATTCAGAAGACGTGCCTGGTTTACAAACAAGAGTTCCCGAAGTGCGGCAGACCGCATCGACGAGAGTAATCAAATGTTGGAAAAGTGTTCGTATCGTGTTGTAAAACAATGACTTAGTTTCTAAAGTGCATGACTTGACTGAGAATCGTTCAATACAATTAATATAACCTAAAACTATTAATAATTAAACGCTGATCTTCGATTTATGTTAAAGAGTGTGAAAGGAATACGTGCGGCGGCAGGGATATCCCGCCGGGCGGATGGTCCTCTCTTATTAATCATCTGCACGGGTAATCGCCGCTCCCACACGGTTTAGTTTGTGTTCCAAATCTTCGTATCCTCTGTCGAGATGATACACCCTGAGAACTTCGGACCGGCCTTCAGCAATCATTGCGGCCATCACAAGGCTGACACTGGCGCGCAAATCGGTACTCATCACAGACGTGCCGGACAGACCGTTTCCGCCCTGAATCTGAACCGTGTTTTTTTCCAGCGCGAGCCGGGCGCCCAGGCGCTTCAGTTCGGGAACATAGCTAAACCGGTCAAAGTAGATGGTGTCGGTTACTGCGCTGTCGCCTGTTGCCTGCGTCATGAGTGTGGCCCACTGCGCCTGCAGGTCGGTAGGGAAGCCGGGGTAAATTTCGGTTTCCACAGGCACGGGTTTTATCTCAGATGGGGCCTTCACCGTGATTGAGTCGTCTGCAATCGATACATCTGCACCGGTTTTTTTCAGCGTTTCAGGAAAATTTCCGAGATGGGCGGGCTGTGTGCCCGTGAGTGTGAGAGAGGATTCCGGGTGCATCGCGGCTGCAATCATAAATGTACCGGTTTCAATCCTGTCGGGGTCATTTGAGATGCTGATGCCGCTCAGCCGGTTCGCTTTTTGAATGGTAATCGTGTCGCTGCCGGCACCGGAAATATGAGCACCCATCGCAGACAGAGCCTTGCACAGCAGGACCACGTCGGGCTCTTTTGCGGCGTTCCGGATCACAAAATGTTCTGTTCGCCGAACGGCGGCCAGTATAAGATTGACGGTTGCGCCTACACTGCTGGGTGAGAGCGTGTACTCGCCACCGGGAACCGTTTCATTCGGGAATGAACCGAGTACATATCCCTTTTCGAGGCGGATATCGGCGCCCATGGCTTCCATTCCTTTTAAGTGGAGATCCACCGGCCGCGGGCCCCAGGCACACCCGCCGGGAAGCGATACTTTGGCCTCGCCCGCTCTCCCCAGCAACGCACCCAGCATGTAAAACGATGCCCGCATTTTCCGCACAAGATCGTAGGGAGCTTCGGCAAAGCCAAGATTTCCGGGATCAATGGTAAGGGTATTGGCCTCTTCATCAAACTGAACGGTGGTACCCGTCACGCGTATGACGTTATTGAATGTGTAGATATCTTTTAATTTGGGAACAAGGGAGATGGTTGTAGGAGAGTCACCAAGAATTGCTGCGGCCATCAGCGGCAGGGCGGCGTTCTTGGATCCGCTGATTGGCAGGGTTCCCCTGAGCGGAGACGGTCCGTCAATAATAAATTTATCCACGTGGTTCTATTTCTAAAAGGAGTTGATTTTTTTCTACGTTGGTTCCTGTTGTAACGGAGACAGAGGAAATTGTTCCGCTGCAGGGTGCCTTCAGTTCATTTTCCATCTTCATTGCCTCCAAAATGGCCACGGGATCCCCCAGCTCCACCTCGTCGCCTTCCGAGATCATCAACTCAAGAATTTTACCCGGCATCGGCGCCTGCAGTTCACCAACCGATTTTTCAGCAAAAGCTTTGAACCCCATGCGCTCCAGCAGCTGCTGCTGCTCATCTTTAAGATCAGCCTGAATCCACTTGCCATTGACGGTACATTCAACACTGCCGCCGTCAACAGTCATATTATTCACCTTATACAGGCGATGACCGGACCTGAACAGGAGCTGTGTTTCATCGTTTTGAAGGATCTCAAAATCAACAGGATGTTCATTTACAGTGGCGTCAGACTTCTCGGGATTCAGCAGAATATCAAAGACTGATTCTCCTATTGTGGTTTCAAACTGCATAGTTCTGAATGGTTTTTAATCCGGTTTTCGTGGCTTGAAAACTGAATTGATGAATGTTGTCGGAATCGTAAAATGGAGAGACAGACTGCCCCCCGTCCGGCGAATAGACCTCAATATACCCGCGATTAATCAGGTTGATCAGGTCATCGCGAAGTGTGCCGTAATTGAAGCCGGTCTCTTCCGCAATATGGGAAAAAGGCTCCGTAAAAATGAGCTCGCGAAGGATGGCTCGTTCCGATGGTGTAATTTTTTTTGATGGCATAAACGTGAAGATAGCGGGTGGCGTGTTGAATGACAATGAAGATTTTACAAAATACCGTCTGCCCGATGCTCTCATCCAAAACCTCGCAGGTTTGGTCGGGCCGGCTTACCGTCTCTCTAAAAGCTCCATCACATTCGATGCGGACTGCAGAACCAGCGGAATGCCACCGCCGGGATGTGTGCTGCCGCCGACGAGGTAGAGGTTTTGCAGCTCCCTGAGTTTATTTCTCGGTCGAATAAAAGCAGAGAATCGGTTGTTGGATGATGTGCCGTAAATGCTTCCGCGGTTTGATCCATACCGTTTTTCGAACTCCGGCGGCGTGATGGTTTGCATTGTATCGATGGATTCACGCAGACGGTCCAGTCCGAGTTCTTCCAGGCGGTCGATCACGAATGAGCTGTACGTTTTTTCAATGGTATCCCAATCCTGTGAGCGGTCGGTGTAGGGCGCGTTTACCAGAATGAACAGGTTGGACCCGCCGCCGGGTGCATCACGGGGATCCGTATGCGACGTATTGGCAATGTAAATGGTTGGGTCGGAAGGCATCTTTCGTTTTTCGAAAATATCGTCAAATTCACGGCGGTAGTTTTTGGAAAAAAAGATGTTATGATGCTTCAGCTGCTCCCACCGGCGGCTGCACCCCAGCATCAGCACAAACCCGGAGCAGGAGGGCTCAATCGACCGGTGCTTCCTCTTTTTTCTGTTCGATACGGCGCCGTCGGGCAGGAGGTTAAGGATAGTGTCCGTGGCATCAGAGTTTGCGATCAGCAGATCACACGAGTCCACTTTCCGGCCATCATCAAGATGAACTCCGGTAACGCTGGCATCGCGTACTTCAATTTGTTCAACCGCCGTATTGAAGTGAAAGGCGGCGCCCATCTCTGCCGCCAGCTGATGCAGCGCGTCTGCAATGCCATACATGCCGCCGTGGACGTAGTACCCGCCCTGGTTCAGTTCAACGTGCGGAATAACGTTCAGTGTGGCGGGTGCCTTGAAAGGGGATGAGCCGTTGTAGGTGGTAAACCGTTTAAAGAATTGCCGAAGGTAGCGGGATTGAAAGGCTTTATCCACGCGCTCAGATACCGTGGAAAACGCATCAATCTTTAAAAAATCTGTAGGGGAGAGGCTGCGCAGGTCTGACATATCGTAGAGCGGATTGAATAGAAAGGCGTCGGATGTTCTTTTGTATAGCTTTTCGGAGTGATCCAGGAAGTCGGAGTAGGCTCCTGCATCTTCCGGAGCAAAGCGCATGATCTCCCGTTCGGTCTTTTTGCGATCGGAGAAATTATCAAACACGGTCCCGTCGTGATAGACGTACCGGCAGAGGGGAGATGGCTCACTCCACGTCAGATACCGGCTGATCTCTCTGCCGCACCGGGTAAACAGGTTTTCAAGAATAAACGGCATGGTGAGCAGGCTGGGCCCCGTATCAAACCGGTAACCGCCGATTCTGCACTGCTGCATTTTTCCGCCGGGCGAACTGTTCTTTTCATACACATCTACCTGGTATCCCTCAGCCGCCAGCTGCGCCGATACGGCCAAACCTCCGAGGCCTGCGCCAATTACAATTGCTTTTTCAGCCATAGCTCGTTTTGAAGTAACGTGTCTGGTGTGAGAGCAAAAACCAATTCAATAGCCTGATCGTTTAATCTGGCTGAATCGTCATCTCCTTGTCAATTTTGCGACGGCCTCGATATGGTACGTTTGCGGAAACATATCCACCGGCTGAACTTCATCAACAGTGTAATATTCGTTGAGCTGCTTGAGATCGCGCGCCATGGTGGATGGATTACAGCTGACGTACACCAGCCTATCGGTATCCAGCGAGCAGAGCTGTTTTACAACATCCGGATGCATCCCGGAGCGTGGCGGGTCGGTAATCACACAATCGGGCCGCCCGGTGGCTGAAAGAAATTCATCATTCAGGGTATCTTTCATATCACCTAACACGAACTCTGTATTGGTTACACCGTTTTCCCGCGCATTATATTTTGCATTTTCGACCGCAACCTCTACCAGCTCTATACCGGTAACCTTGTCTGCCTGATCCGCCATGAAGAGTGAGAGCGTTCCAACGCCACAGTAGAGATCAAACAGGTGTCCGCCGCGATCGAGGCCGGCGTATTGGCGGGCTACGGAATAGAGCTGTTCTGCCTGGCGGGTGTTGGTCTGGAAAAAGGCGTTTGCATCAATTTTGAACGAGTGCCGGCCAATTCGATCCACAATATACCCGGGACCATGGATCACGTGTTCAATCCGGCCAACCGCTGTGGGGTTCGGCTGGTCATTGATGTTGTTTACGACGGTCGTAATGTCGGGAAATCTCTCCAGCAGCGCCCCGGTAAGCTGGTTGACGGTATCCGGTTCGTCCCGGAATGTTACCAGGTTTACCATCAGGTCGTCCGTATGCGCGGAGGACCGGACCACAAGATGGCGCATAAATCCTTCGTTCTTGTGGGTATTAAAAGCGTCGATGTTATGCTTAATACAGTACGTTCGGACGAAATCGAGCAGCTTGTAGGATACCGGGTCCTGGAGGTGGCATTCCTGCAGGTTCAAAATTTTATCGTATCGGCCGGGCGCGTGCAGGCCGGCGGCAAAACCGGAATCATCAACAAACTCCTCTTTTTGAATCTCCTCCTCGGTGAGCCAGCGCCGCGTGCCGAAGCTATACTCCATCTTATTTCTGTAGTAGAGTGGGCGTTCACACCCGATAATCGGCTGAACAATGCTGTCCGAAAGGCCGGCGATTCGCGTGATGTGGTCGCGAACGTGCTGCTCTTTCTCTTCAATTTGATGTTCATACGGCATATGCTGCCAGGTGCAGCCGCCGCACGTGTTGGCATGTGAGCAGGGGGGTTCTACCCGGATGGGCGACGGGTCCAGGATCTCCAGGATTTTGGCCTCCCTGAACGACTTCTTTTTGCGGGTGATCATTGCCCTGATCTTATCGCCCGGAGCCGTGCCGGGTACAAAAACGGCAAGACCGTCAACCTTGGCAATTCCCTTTCCTTTGAAAGCGGTAGATTCAATGTGGAGCTCTGTGACGGTTCCTTTCTTTAATGTCATACGGTCTCTACTTGCCCTGGTGATTTTTCTCATCTTCTTTTCCGAAACGCTCGTAATACGTTTGAAACTGGATAGAGAAGACATTCTGAGTGGATGTTGCCGTCTCCAGTTCCCGCACCGTCTTTTCGAGCTGCCTCATGGCGATGGTGCTCAGCTTTTCCAAAAATTTGACGGCTATACCGGGGTTTCTCTTTTTCAGCGTTTCAAAATCGGGATTAAAAAACCCGAGGAGTGTACAGTCTGTGATACACTTCGCAGAGGAGAGCCTCCGGAGATCGTAGCCTATGGAAAGCGCCCCGAAGCTGTCCGGCGGCTCAAGCCTGAACGTTGTGGTATCTCTGCCGCTGGTGTCTTGCGAATTTGTTACAATCAGATCTACACACCCTTCTTCAATAAAGTACATGCCCGTTCCAGGGTCGTCCTGGTAGTAGATATATTCTCCTTTATTGTATTTTCTTCGATGGCAGAGCTGCAGGAATTCATACCTCTCCGTCATCGAAAGACCTTTCAGGAAGTTTGACCTGAAGATCATCCGGGTCTGATTTTTTATTTTTGAAAATTTATTGTTGTTAAGCATACATAGGGGGATTAAAACGAATGACCAATACCAAAACTGAAATACACGCCGGGGTCCTCAAACCATCCTTCTTCCAGATCGTGGATTCTGTATGTGAAATCGAACCGTACGACCATAAACTCCCAGTCGAAACGGAGGCCCAGTCCTGAACCTACAGCAATTTGATTATAAAAATCATCAATAAAAAATCGACCGTCCTCCAACAGATCATTGCCATCTTCATCAAGAAGTTCGGTTTTAGGTCCGTACCAGACATTTCCAGCATCGGTATGCCAGGCGATATGCCAGTTTGAACTCCAGACATCCCGAAGAAAAATCTGCCTCAATTCTTTGAAAAGGGCAAGCTTTATATCTCCACCGGGGCGGGGGGCTTCATCGGAAATGATATTCCCAGGACCGAGCCTGAAGGAGTCCCACCCGCGGATGTCATTGCTGCCACCGGCAAAAAAGCGACGGTTTAGCGGGATATTGTCGCTTTCAAACACGGGATGGGCGACGCCGGCAAATCCGCGAAATGCAAAAACGGTGTTTTCGGAAAGGGGAATGTAGCGCCTGTAATCGGCGGATAGCTTGATGAACCGGCTGTAGGCAAGGGCATTCGAGGAGATACCGAACGGCGACGGGAGCGTCTGATCGGTGGTTCCCGCACTGAAGACATAGCGATCCAACAGAAACGGCACATTACCTGCAAAGGCTATAGAAAATTCACTGGAGTACCCAAAATTTCTCTTTATCAGGTTCGTGTTTCTGTTTCTGAGCGTATAGCGGATGATGGACGAAAACTGGGGCCTGAAATCTTCCTCGATCCGTGCAAGAACGATCGGCTGGTTTGTAAACTGTGCCTCAAGATTGTCCAGGAACTGGGAGGAGGGATCCGAGTCGATGATATCCATCTCAACGAGATCAAAGAGGCTGGTTAGTCGGTTGGAGTGATTCACCTCGTAGCGGGTGTTGAATCGAATATCGGAATTGATATCAAAAAAGAGCTGGTTGCTCTGGCTGTACGTTAGCGCATACCGGGTTCGGGCGCTCTGAACCCACGAACGATTTCTGAACCTTTGGAATGGGAAATTGAGCCGCGGGAGCGTGTATTCGGTACTTACTTCGTAACTCTGAAAAATTGTGGATTCGGAGTTGTCCAGGATCTGAGTTCCCCCGTCTGATGGGGCAATCTCCCTGAGGGTTCCCGACGTAACGTATTCAAGACTGGTATTTAAACCGATAGAGAAATTATCAGCCCGGCCTCTCAGGTTATTGTTATTGTAGTTCAGGCCCAGTCCGGAACCAAACCCGTATCGCCTCATACCAAAAAATTCCGCCCGGATCGAGTGCCTGGGCACTGTTTGCAGGTCAAAATAGGAGGGGATCGCCTCCTTTGAATAATCGGGAATACTTCTCTCCTCATTCAGGGCAAACCGGTTGGTGAGCATCATCCCCAGGTTCTGGAAGGAGTTCACGCTCTGCAGGAATGCCGATTGATCAAATGTTTCGCCGGGTGTGTAACGAATCTGTTCTGTAAGAAGGCTGAACTTCGTTTGTGCGGTACGATGCTTACTGACGAAGATGGTGCGTCCGCCCACCGTGTAGGGTTCGCCGGTAAATGATCTGGATTCATCAAAGTCTGATTCATTTTCAGGGCCGCTGAGCGTAATGTGTACATCGCCGAACGTGTACGAGCGTCCCGGTTGTATCGAAAAGAGGATGTCGTACTGATTTGCCACTTCGTCGACCGGCTTGGCGAGTGCATTCACTGAATCTCTTTGGGCCGAGGCGTACCCGTTGTTTTTCAGAAACGTGATGATTCGTGTCTGCTCTCTGCGAAGTTTTTGAACCAGGTACGGTTCGTTGACAGCAATGGTGGAGTCGTTTACAATGCTGCCATTAAATTCACTGGAGGAGTAGAATCGCGGAATCAGGTCAGGGTCGTCAAATTGCGGCAATCCCGTATACGAGACGCTGTTAATCCTGGAACGCGGGCCCTCATCTATGATAAACGAGACCTCAACCCGGTTTTTTTTATACTCGATGATGGAGGTATCCACGGACGTTTCGAAATAGCCCAGATTTTCGTAATAGACGTTGATTCTTTCAATATCGTTACCCACGGTTTCCCGGTCCAGGTAGGCGGGTGATTCACCAATGCCAAACGCCTGCCATAAATAGTACCAGGGCGTAAAGCGCGGAATGCCGAGGAATTCGCGATTATTCTCCGTTCGAACCAGCGTACGCAGGGCACTGTCGCTGATGTCCCGGTTTCCGGAAAAACGAACAACCCGCACAACGTCGTCGCTCTCCTCCCCGATTTCATCTGCAGATGAGCTGTTTTGCGCGCATGCTTCCTGTGGAATCGACTGCAGTAAAAAAAGCAAGATGATAAAAGAACCCAGGCTCAATAAAACATGTCTCATATCGGAATGTGTGGACAGTGGTCGTGCCCGGAGCTGCAGAACAAATTTGAAATTAGAGTTAACCGACTACACATCGTCGTAATCGAAGCCTTCATCCTCTTCGCCGTGGAAGAAGTCCTCTTTTCGGATATAGTCAGGCCAGATATCTTCGATTCCCTCGTACACCGTGTCTTCGCCTTCGGCAATTTCATCAAGTTCGTAAAGGTTATCGATCGCCTGCTGCGGCAATCCGGTTCGTTCTGCCCACTCTATCAACTCTTCTCGTGTGGCGGGAAATGGGGCTTCATCTAAAACGGCTGCTAATTCAACGGTCCAAATCATGTTATTTACTCTTTAACGGTTTGTGGTAAAACTTATTCGACTGTTATAAACTGTTTGTGTGTGACAAATGCAAATAAAATTAAGAAACAAAGGTACACTTTTTTTTACCAGCTGTTCAAAAGGTCACTGAAATATTTTTTATCTTAACAGATCAATTCCAATAAAATTATACAAAATCAGAAGATTATGGGTATGCCCGGTGGTTTCGAAATTGTTCTTATCGTGATGGTGATTCTGCTCTTGTTTGGTGCAAAACGCATCCCGGAGCTTGCGAAAGGTATTGGCCAGGGAATTCAGGAATTCCGTAAAGCATCCGATGATATCAAAAAAGAGATCGATAAGGGAGCGGAAGAGGTGAAAAATGCAACCTCCCCCAGCTCCGGCGATAAGGAAAAAGAGTCAAAATCAGATAATTAATAAACCGGCCGTTTTTCATGAAGAATTTGCTCACGACGCAGGATGAGCTATCAGCAGGAAAAACTACCCTGCAAGAACTTGTTGAACAGTATATTGAACAGATTGAGGACTCCAACGATACGGTAAACGCCATCGTATCTGTAAATAAGGAGAATGCCCGGGCCCGGGCGGCATCCATTCAAAAAAAGATCGATGACGGCAGTGCAGGCAAACTGGCCGGCAGCGTGATTGCCGTTAAAGATGTAATCTGCGAAAAAGGAAAGCAGACAACCTGCGCAAGTAATATTCTGCGCAACTTTGAGAGCGTCTACAACGCCACCGTTATTGAAAAACTTGCGGCTGAAGATGCGTTGCTGCTCGGCAGGACCAACATGGACGAGTTTGCCATGGGCTCATCAACGGAAAATACGATTTTTGGGCCGGCCCGAAATCCCCATAACACTGAATACGTAACGGGCGGGTCAAGCGGCGGA
>JAAAOB010000046.1 GCA_009909035.1 Bacteroidota bacterium | reverse complement strand
ACATCGTGCACCATTTTGTCGATTGTGATCGACTCAATATCTGCAAGTTCAAACTCGGGTTTGGCCCCAACCTTAAAGGTTACTTCAAGCTGATCTTCCTCCCAGCTCATATCCTTCATTTGGGTTTCGCCTACCGGCTCGTATTCAGGGACGATCTCATTTTCGTAGATTTCCTGAACATAGGTATTGATCTCTTCCATTTCGATCTCTTTACCGAACCGCTTTTTAATCAGTCCAACGGGAACGTGTCCGGGACGGAAACCGGGCATTTGGATCTCTTTTTTGTACTTTTTATAGGCTTTGTTAAACTTTGGCTCCAGATCGCTCCGGTCAGCCTTAATCGTGATCTCTTTATCTACGGAGGTGATGTCCTGAACGGATAGTTCCACGTGCTTTTATATTAAGTTTGGTAAATTTTCGAAAAGAATGGAAAAACGTACGAGAGGGGGGACTCGAACCCCCACACCGGTAAGGGTACTAGATCCTAAATCTAGCGCGTCTACCAATTCCGCCACTCTCGCATTCTAATCTGTGGTTTAATTTTGAATCAGAGCCTAATAAGTTACCGTTAATTCCCTATTAGTTCAACAGCAGTAGGTCATTATTTTAAACGAAACACGTTTGTGTCATCGCCTTGATTTGTATTCGCCGAAACAAGGTTTTCATCAGCCAGTTCAACGCTTAAACAGACAGGAGACCCTTATGAAAGATGTACGACTTCTTTATATTACCACCGAAAACGTTCAGGAGGCACGCTCTATCGGAGGAACACTGGTAAAAGAGCAGCTTTGCGCGTGCGTTAACATTTTGGACACCATGGAGTCTGTCTACTGGTGGAAAGATGAATTACAGATGGACGCGGAAAGCGTGATGCTTGTTAAAACAACGAAGGAGATGGTTCCCAAGGTGACAGAGCGCATCAAAGAACTTCACAGCTATGACGTTCCCTGCGTTATTTCAGTTCCACTATCCCCCGGTGAAGGAAATCAATCATACCTGGACTGGATAGCCAACGCTGTGCGGCGCACATAGTGCTGCAGATTTTTCGGTCACTATGATTTCGACCTAACATTTAATCAAACCAATGGAGTTACCGTATGCCGCTGATTATTGAATCGACACCACAGGTACTCACGGCCAGGGTAAACCGCCCCGAGGCACGGAATGCCGTTAACTTTGAGCTGATGGACCGGCTGGATGAGCTGGTAACAGATCTTGAAAACAATCCCTCGGTGCGACTTTTTATTTTGACAGGTACAGAGGAGAGCTTTATATCCGGCGGTGACTTACGGGAGTTTCACCGAATAAAAAAAGCGGATGAGGCTAAACGGATGACGAAAAAGATGATCCGTCTGCTGGAGCGAATTGAGAATCTCCCGTTCTGGACTCTGGCCGCAATCAACGGGTATGCCTATGGTGGTGGCTGGGAGATCGCCTCCTACTTCGATTTCAGGGTGTCGGCCGGAAATATTACGATCGGGTTCACACAGGGTACCTTCTATCTGCCGCCCGGGTGGGGTGGAATCTCCAGGCTTTCAGCTCTGGTGGGCAAAAGCCGGGCGCTCTACTGGCTCGCCTCCCAAAAGGTAATTTCGGCCGAGGAGGCCCGCAATGCCGGATTCATCAATGAGGTTCTGAGCCCCTCCAAATTTGAACTGGAGCTGAACCAGCTGGTTAAATGGCTGACGCTCAACGACAGGCCGTTCATCGAATACCTGAAAAAAAGCCCCGCCTTTAACGATACCTCCCAGGAAATCGGCCCCTTCAGCCGGTTTTGGGAAAGTGACGAGCACCAGCAGAGGGTGGATGAGTTTTTAAATCGTAAAAAATAAACCTTCGCCAACCAGACACCGAAAAGGAGACGCGCAGGCTCCCCTGCTCACATCCGGTCCGGTGCCGTGATTCCCAGGATCGTCAATCCGTTGGCTAAAACCTGAGCTACCGCCCGGGCCAGTTCAGCCCTCGCTTTCATCAGCTCGGGTTCCACACCGATAATCCTGCAGTCGTGATAAAATGTTGTAAAGTCGGACGCCAGCTCATTCAGGTAGGTGATGACGCGATGCGGCTCCTTGTGATCAGCGGCGAGGGTAACGGCCTCCGGAAACGCCAGCATTTTTTTGATCAGCGTGATTTCCGACTCGTGAGTCAGCACCTCTAACGCCAGCGCGGCCCTGTTATCATCCATCTGCTCAATCTTTCGCAGGATCGACTGAATTCGGGCATGAGCGTACTGCAGGTAAAATACCGGGTTCTTATCGCCGGCCTCTTTTGCGCGGGCTACGTCAAACTCGAGGTGCGTGTTGGGGGAACGCATCAAAAAGAAGAACCGCGTAACATCTTCGCCCACATCATTCATCAGCTCGTCAAGTGTCACAAAGTTGGCTTTACGCGTGCTCATCTTGTACGGTTTTCCCTCCTGCACCAGCGTCACAAACTGGTACACCAACACCTCGATCTTTTCCGGATCGTACCCAAGCACGCTGATGCCGTTGACCACATCTGGGTATGTATCGATATGGTCGGCGCCAAATACATCAATGCAGAGATCGTATCCCCGGTCCAGTTTATTCGCGTGATATGCAATATCAGGCAGCCGGTAGGTAGGCTCCCCGGAACTTTTAATCAGAACGGTGTCCTTATCCTTTCCAAATTCCGTTGTTTTGAACCAGACGGCACCATCTTCATCGTACGCCATCTGTTTTTCACGAAATAAATCTACAACCTTGTCGATCGACCCGTCTTCGTAGAGGGTTCGCTCGTTAAAAAAAGAATCCATCCGGATATTCATCCGTTTCAGTGTAGCCTGGATCTGATCAAAAATGGCGGTCTCCGCCGCCTCTTTAAAGATGGTTTCGTCCGTCTCACCAGCAAGTTGTTCACCATGCTTTTCTGCCAGCCCGATTGCGATCTCCTTGATATATTCCCCTTCGTAGCCGTCGTCAGGCAGCTCCGTTTCCCGGCCGATTTGCTGAAGGTAGCGCGCCTGAACGCTCTGTCCCAGTCTCCGCATCTGACGGCCGGCGTTGTTGAAATAATACTCCCTCTCTACCTCCGCGCCGGTCCACTCCAGCAGGCGTGCAACGGTATCTCCAAGCACGGCGTTGCGGCCATGCCCCACCGTCAGCGGGCCCGTTGGATTGGCACTCACAAATTCCACCAGTACGCTTTTACCCGCGCGCTCGTCCGAGCGGCCAAATGACGTTCCTGCATCCAGAAGCTCCTGCAGTGCGTTGGTCAGGTATTGGTCGGAGTACCGGAAGTTGATAAACCCGGGACCGGCCACCTCAGCCGACGCGACTTTTGTCGGATCGAGCGAGATTTTTTCCACGATCTGTTCTGCAATCTTCCGCGGATTATTCCGTAAAGTCTTTGCAAGATGCATGGCAATATTTGTCGCGATATCTCCGTGTGATGGATCGCGGGGCGTTTCGAGATGAAGCTCCGGCAGCTGATCATCCTCGAGTCCAAAACTTCGAAGAACGGAAGAAAGCTGTTTTTTCAAGTAGGATTCAATCTGCATAAAGAAAATATTTAAGGCGTTTTACCGGGAAGCAGAAAGATACGGCATTTCGCCCGGCAATCGCTACCTGAATTCAAACGGCCGGGCCGCCGACCCGGGTTTCTTCTCTTAGAGTGACGGAGTTGTTGGATCAGGACCTTCACCGAATGAATCCTCTTCATCCGGTGAATCGCCCGAACCAGACACCCGGCCGTTCGAGACCTGTCGTAAACATTCAGACCTGCCCCCCGAACAAGACACCCGCCGCTCTCACGGCATCAGCCAGATAATTCGTCCGCAGATTTCCGCTATACTGGTTACCTTTCAGGGTGGGTACTTCAACTCCTTAAATTTTAATTGAACCAAACCCAACCGTTTGCAACCGCTCGACTTTTTTATGGCCATTGATGCCCTGGGCACATTTGCATTTGCAGTGTCCGGGGCTACCGCCGCCATCCGCAGCCGCTACGATATTTTCGGGATTTTTGTCCTGGCCTTTGTCACCGCCATCGGGGGCGGTACGGTCCGCGATGTTCTGATTGGCAATACGCCTGTAAACTGGCTTACCGATTCGGTAACAATCTGGTCCGTATTGACCGGATTTGCTGTTGCCCTGGTACTTCATAAAAAAATCCGGGCATGGGAAGGGTGGCTCTTTTTCTTTGATGCCGCCGGCCTCGGGCTCTTTACGGTCACCGGCACACAGATCGGGCTCGCTTCCGGTATGGGTGTGGGAATTTCTGTAGCTCTGGGAACCATTACCGGCTGCTTTGGCGGCGTGATTCGGGACGTACTGGCCGCCATAAGACCTCTGATTTTCAGAAAGGAGATCTACGCCTCGGCCGCGGTTCTTGGGGGTATACTATTTGCTGGCATTCTCCACTGGACAGGCTCCCTCTTGTGGGCTCAAATCGCCGGGATTACTACGACTGTACTCTTCCGGGTCGTGGCCGTTCGGTTTGAACTGGAGCTCCCAAAACTCTCGTAAAAATTGTTTCCCCACCTGCAATCCTCTATTTTTAAAGCATGCAACAAAAAAGTGTCTGCTTCATACGTTTATTCCATTCTGAAGTACCACACCACGGACAGAGAACAACTCCATTCATGATATTCCGCGACTGATATTCTTCACAGTTTTTTTCATTTAACGATGGTAGATTGCAACAAGATTTTTCGTAAAGCGATTTTATTGCTACGTTATTGATCACCTGATTGGCACCGATCATCAATCCAAATCCATACTGTTTAAGATGAAACACCTACTAACGGCTTTTCTACTTCTGCCCCTTCTCTTTATAACGTCCACCGCCCATGCTCAGGTGTCGCTCGACTACTACCTGCCGACCGACATCACCTATGATGAGTCTGTTCCTACGCCCGAAGAGGTTGTAGGCCATCAGGTTGGAGAGTGGCACATTACGCACGACAAACTGATCTACTACATGCGCGCTGTAGCTGAAGCGTCAGACCGTGTAACCTACCACGAATATGCCCACACATATGAAGACCGGCCGCTGGTCATGCTCACGATCACGTCTCCCGGCAATCATCGCTCTATCGATCGCATTAAAGAGAACCATCAGTTGTTGAAAGACCCCGGCCAGTCCGCTACCCTCGATTTAAGCACCATGCCGGTGATCGTCAACATGGGCTACAGCGTGCATGGAAATGAGCCCAGCGGGTCGAATGCTTCGCTGATCATGGCCTACTACCTGGCTGCGGCAGAGGGTGATGAGATCCAGACCATTCTCGATCAAACAGTCATTCTGCTCGACCCAAGCCTAAACCCGGACGGGCTGCAGCGTTTCTCCACGTGGGTGAACCAGCATAAAAGCGTCATGGCAACCGTGACCGACCCGGCGGATCGTGAATACAACGAAGTTTGGCCGGGCGGCCGGACCAACCACTATTGGTTCGATCTCAACCGGGACTGGATGCCCGTCCAGCATCCATCCAGCCGCGGACGCATTGCCATGTACCAGGAATGGATGCCCAATGTTCTGACCGATTTCCATGAAATGGGTACAAACTCCACCTATTTCTTTCAGCCCGGCGTGCCTGAGCGAACGCACCCTTTAACACCCAGCCGCAACCAAGACCTAACGATGGCGATTGCTGAATATCACGCTGATGCGCTGGACAACCGGCAGGAGCTCTACTATACACGTGAAGGATTTGACGACTTTTATTACGGGAAAGGTTCCACCTATCCCGATGTTTTCGGTACCATTGGCATCCTGTTTGAGCAGGCAAGCTCACGCGGACATGCGCAGGAGAGCATTCATGGAGTCAAAAAGTTCCCATACACTATTTTAAACCAGGTTACTACATCATTTTCCACGCTCAGGGCTTCTGTAGAGCTTCGCGAAGATCTGCTGGACCATATGCGAACTTTTTACAGGGAAGCTGAGCAAGAAGCCTCCGCATCCTCTGTAAAAGGAATTGTAGTGGGCGATCACAATGACCGGGCACGTACCTGGCACCTGGCCGATATGCTCAGTCACCACGATATTGAGATGTACACCCTCGCCGAGGATCTTGAATCCGGCGATTCTGAGTTCAAACGCGGCGAAGCCATCGTCATACCGATGGAACAGACACAATACAAATTTCTTGAGGCGATGTTTGAGCGCCGTACGTCATTTACCGACAGTCTTTTTTATGATGTCTCCACCTGGACTCTTCCCTATGCATTTAACCTGCCGTTCGAGGAATTGAGCCAGCGGGAGTTCAACAGCTCACTTCTCGGCGACCAAATTGAAACTCCCGAATTTCCTGAGGGTGCCGTCGTTGGCGGCAGAAGTGAAAACGTCTACCTGTTTGAGTGGGATGAGTACTATGCACCCCGGGCACTTTACCGCCTCCAGGATGCCGGCGTTCGCGCCATGGTAGCCACAAAGCCGTTCCAGGCCATGACAACCTCCGGTGTACAGGATTTTGATTATGGCACCATCCAGGTTCCCCTTGGCATACAGGATGAGGATATTGATGAGATGGAGATCTTTCGCCTGATGCAAACGGCTGCCAGCGAAGACGGGCTGACCATCTACAGCGTGAAACGCGGCCTGAACCCGTCTGGAATAGACCTTGGTTCTCCAAGTTTTGATATGCTCCAAAAACCTGAAACCGCTATTCTTGGAGGATCCGGAGTGAGAGGAAATGATGTCGGCGAAATATGGCACCTGTTCGATCAGCGCTTCCATATGCCGATCTCCATCGTGGAAAAAGATCGCCTTGGCAGAACTGACTTAGCCCGATACAACAACCTGATCATGGTGAACGGGTACTATAATGACCTTTCGGATGGCGTTGTAGAAGAGATTAAACGGTGGGTTCGCACAGGGGGTACGCTTATCCTCAATAAAAGCGCCGTAAGCTGGGGACAACGCCAGGAACTTGCCAACGTAGAATTTGTGGACCGGCCGGATGATGAAGAGAGCAGCCCGCGACCCTATGCAGACGTAAGCCGCGCACGTGGTTCGGAGGTCATTGGCGGATCCATTTTCCATACCCGGATCGATCTTACGCACCCGCTTGGCTACGGCTACAATCGGGATGATATGACCACATTCAGAAATTCCACGACCTATCTGAAGCCGGCTGAAAACCCCTATGCCACACCCCTGCGCTACACTGAAAATCCACTGGCCAGCGGATATATATCCAGCGACAACCAGGAATTAATTGGAAATACCGCAGGAATCGTTGTGAGCAGCTACGGGCGCGGGCGGGTGATTAGTATGATCGACAATCCCGCATTCCGGGCGTTTTGGTTTGGCACGAATAAACTGCTCATGAATGCGGTCTTTTTTGGAGATACCATAAGCGGTGCTGCTTCAAATTAAATAATATTCCATTAAACCAGTATTTATAACCAAAATTCAGCAGTTTGCTCGTTTGGTTTTCATCAAAGAAGCCCGGAACCTGGTTACAGGAGCCGGGCTTTTTTTGGGTTCTATATTGATTTGTGTGGGTAGATTCATAAAGACCTGTTCATTTTGTCTTGATACAAAACGGACATAAAGGCGGCGGTCACAGAACATCTGCACCCTATCATCAATAGCCTATCACGCTTCAAGCCAGTTCATTGATTACAAGCAATGGGAGAAATGGACCATAGCTAATCTCCCCTTGAGGGGAGGACTCCGCCAGGTGGCGGAGGGAGGGGCGTTACGTGGTGTCGCAAACCCCCATTCTACTCAGTCAGCCGACTGATTTCGAATGGCAGGTCCGAGCGAACCATCCCACCGCCTGGCGGGCGGTTGGAGTGAACACGACATCCCTGCCACAGGCGTGATTTTGGATATGTTCTTCTTTTAGTCCTGCTTTAGCGGGGTTGACACCAAAAAGTATCAGGAGAAAGAATAGGTAAGGATCATGGATCTTATTCTACCCACACGAAACACTATAGGGCCGTTTTTTTATTGGTACTGCCTGAAATCTGTTGTAATCTGGGTCCGCTATATCAAAATGGCCAGATGATTGGTATAAAAATCACGGCCAGCACCCAAAAGAGAATATTCAGCGGAAGACCTACCCGTGTGAAGTCCGTAAATTTATACTGGCCGGGACCGTAAACCAGTGTATTTGCATGATGCCCGAATGGCGTGATAAATGTAAGGCAGGCGGCGTAGCTAACCGTTAGCACAACCGGCTCCGGGTTGACCCCGATTTGACCCGATATCTCAATTGCAATTGGGGCAAGCAAGGCCACCGATGCGTTTGTTGAAATTATAGAAGTAATCATCAGCGTAAAAAGATAGAGGCCGGCAATCACTACGTGTGGACCATAGGCTGATAGCACGCCCAATATCTGTTCCGCCATCAGAGAAGCCGCTCCGGTTTTATCCATCGCCGTGCCTAGCGGCAAGACTCCCACAAGAAGCATAATGACTTTCCAGTTGACCGCTGTGTATGCTTCGTCTGTTGTGAGGCAACCGGTCAGTATCATGGCAATGACGCCCGCCGGTGCACTGACCATAATTGGTAATATATTTAAAACCGCGGCAAGCACTACGCATGCCAGAATGCCAAGGGCTATGAATGTTTTACCGGGCCTCAAGTCCGGAGTATCAAGCTCCGATGTAATGACAAACGACGGGTCTTTCTCCAGGTCCGGAATCCGGTCGCGGCTGAGGCTCAGCAGCAGCGAATCGCCCCCCGAAATTTTGATATCCTCCAGTTTCTCCTGTTTCAGCTCTCCGTGATGGCGGATTGCAAGCGGTACAGCCCCGAAGCGCTCATAAAAATCGATTTTACCAAGCGGCATTCCCTCAAGTGCCGACTCCGGGGCAACGGCCGCTTCCAGAAGGGTATCCCGGCCTTTTTGCAAGTCTACATCAAACCATTTGGATGTCGGTTTTAAGTAGAGATCTTCTCGCTGAAGCAGCTTCTGGATGTCTCCGGCACTGCCCCTGATTCGCAACACATCCCCCGACTCAATCCGTATATCCGATCGCTGGGCAGAGGAGTCACTCTCAGGTTTAAATATACGCAGCACATCAAGATCGAGCTCGCGGGTCAAATCTGCCTCCTGCAAAATTTCACCAATCAGTCCGGAATTTTTATCAACTATAAGGTCAGTCAGGTACGGCTGTATTCGAAAATCGGATGTCAGTTCCGCTTTCTCTTCCGTTCGCCTTCCCGGTATCAGCTCAATGCCAATGGTTATCAGGTAAAAGAAACCTGCCGACAGGAGAATCAGGCCAATCGGCGTAAAATCGAACATGGCAAACGTTTGTCCGGTCCGCTCTTCGAGTATTGAATTCACCAATAAATTTGTCGAGGTTCCAATCAGCGTGCTGATCCCCCCCATAATTCCTGCAAAAGATAGCGGGATAAGAAGCTTCGACGGGCTCACTTTCAGACGCGTTGCTATGTCAATAACAATCGGGATGAACACCATGATGACCGCTGTATTGTTCATAAATGCAGAGGCGAAGCTGATAAATGCCAGCATGATGAAGAGCCAGAGTTTAAAATTGGTGCGCATCCTGTCGCAAAAAAACTCCCCCGCTTTCTTTAATACTCCCGTTCGCCGAATCCCCTCGCTGATCACAAACATTGCTCCAATAGTCACCGTCGCAGGATTACTCAACCCGGAAAATCCTTCTTGAGGTGTCAATATGCCGCTGGCTAAAAGGCAAACCAGGATAATCAAAGCAGCTATATCGAACGGCACGTAATCCGTTGCAAACAGGAAGAGAGCAACAAATAAAAGTGAAAACACAAAAATAATCTCGAACGACATGTTGTGTGTCTGATCGTTAAGTGTTACGTATTTCCTGGAATTGGATAACCGATACTGGATTTTTATATGTCTTCAGGACTTTTTTGTGTGTCCATCCGCCTGATTCAGCCTGCATAGAACATCGGCCCCGCATCTTTTTGTTGACGGCAACCGATTTTGTCTCAAACTCATCGTTTTTCATCGTCTTCTATCGTCATGCCATCTGCAGATTGCCGCACGGTTCCAATGATTGTTCTTTGTTGGGCACCATTCTTCTTCATCCGACAGCTATGATCTGCTTGAAACTGGCAACGTAAAATATAAAAAAAGCAATAACCGGCCCCGGGTCAACTGCGTGCAGGGTGTTTTTCGCAAATCCTTCACCCGCTCAGAATTAACCAAACCGCACAAAGTATAACATCTGTCACATCCGTATATGATAGGAGTGATTTGATCGTTCAGTTGTTATCTGCCGATAAGAAAGCATATATTCTTTCCTGCAATCTAATGATCCCCTTTTACGTGAAACTTTTTTTCTCTCTTATTTCTCTGCTGCTGTTCTGTACATCCAATGCGGCCGGGCAGTCCTTTTCCAACGCAAAATTCGGGGGTGATTTCCTTTCTGTAGGTGCCGGTGCCAGGGCCCTTGGAATGGGAAGTGCTCACGCCGCGGTTTCAAACGACGTAACCTCCGCGTATTGGAATCCTGCGGGGCTGGCATCTGTCGAAAATATTGATATTGCGTACATGCACTCCGAGCGCTTTGCCGGGATTGTCAGCTACGACTATGGCGCTGTCGCGTATCCACTGCGCAACTCGGACGCTACCATAGCCCTCAGTATGATCCGGCAGGGAGTTGACAATATCGCAAACACGCTGAATGCCTGGGATCCGGAGCGGAATCTGCCGCGCGAAAATGTTCAGGATTTTATTGATGAGTTCAGCGTAGCGGATATGGCCTTTATACTATCTTACGCCACCCAGGCCACCGAGCGGCTCTCTTGGGGAGTGAATGCCAAAATTGTAACCCACCGCCTGGGCCCGTTCGCTGATGCATGGGGATACTCGCTGGATGCCGGAACACAGTTCAGAATGGGACAGACCGTCATCGGACTTCATGTGATGGATCTGACATCGATGATGAAATTTTGGTCGGTCAATGATTCGGAGTTCGGTGATTTTGAGGAGACATTCGGCGATGACATCCCATCCGGACAGAATGAGCGGGTTCTGCCTACGATTAAAGTTGGTGCCGGACACACGCGCACCTTCGGAGACTTCCTGGTGACCGCTGCAGCAGACGTCGATATGCGATTTGAAAACCGCCAGGCCTTTTTCATAAACGCGGGACGAATAAGTTTCGAACCTCACGTGGGTGTTGAATCAACCTACAAAGAGCGGCTCAGCCTCCGTGCCGGCCTTACCGATTTCACCACCGATCCTGACAGCAGGATCTATATATCTCCCACATTAGGTGCGGGGTTCCACCTGCGGGCCGTCTTCATAGATTACGGCTTTGCCAATTTTGGCGGAGCATCGAGCGTACTTGGAGTTACGCACAGGATATCTCTCAGAGTCACGATCTGACCCCGTTATGAGGTGAGTACATTTAAGCCCTCTCCGTCTGTCCCGTCCGCATACATATAAACCAGGTAACCAACCCAGCCAGCCAACGCAACAAGCCATGAGCTCGAATCACCGTATTATGATTGCCGGCCCAACAGCATCAGGAAAAAGCTCCCTCGCCGTTGCACTTGCCAGGCAGATTGGCGGTGAGATTATCTCCGTAGATTCCCGTCAGTGCTACAAACAGATTACCACCGGAACCGCAAAACCAACAAGCGCACAGCTTCAAGCAGTACCTCACCATAACATTTCGACACTGGACCTGGGTGAAGAAGATTCGGCAATGGCGTTTCATACCCGTGCATCGGTTTGGGCAAAAGAGATTGAACAGCGGGACAAAACCGTGATTTATTGTGGTGGCAGCACCCTGCACCTGCAGAGTTTGATACGACCGCTGGACGACCTGCCATCATCCAATCCAAACAACATTCAACAGCTGGAAAAGGAGCTGGCAGAGTTTGGTGTCGAGGCGCTGTATGAAAAACTTCAGGAGGCAGATCCCGCGTATGCAAAAAGAGTGAATCCTGCCAATCACCGCAGAATCATCCGTGCACTGGATGTTTGGATGCAGACCGGCAAGCCGTTTTCATCGTTTCATTCCGGTACAACCTTCAGCCGGCCGGAGAGCATGACCGTTTTTGCCACACACTGGCCGCGAAAGGTACTGCACCAACGCGTAGAGCAGCGGTGTGATCAGATGCTGGAAAACGGCCTTATAGCAGAGACAAAATCAATCCTTGAGAACGGATACTCCCCCGAACTGCAGGCACTTCAGACCGTGGGGTACAAACAAGTCATTCAATATCTTAACGGAGAAATTGACTACGAACAGATGGTTAAAGATTTTAAAACCGCAACCCGCCGCTACGCCAAGCGTCAAATCACCTGGTTGAGGCGCTGGCCGTTCCTGCACTGGCTGAACTGCAGCGAAAACAGTAGCCAGAAGCTGGTGGAAACGATTCAACAACAGGTAGCGGCTGATATGAATAAAGGTTAACTTTCAGGCTACCATCGAACCGCTGAAAAATCTCGTTATGTTTAAAGCCAATGTTCATATCACTCTTCGCAAATCCATTCTGGACCCAAAAGGCAAAGCCGCACATAATGCGCTGCATAACCTTGGAATGAAAAATGTGAATAGAGTTCGAATCGGTAAATTTATTGAGCTCGACATCGATGCCAAATCGGAAGAAGAAGCCCGCGATATTGCCGAAAATGCCTGTTCACAACTGCTGGCCAATGAAGTCATGGAAGATTTTGATATCGAAATTAAAAAAATCTCAACCTAATGGACCTTCCGTTTTTCGAGATAAAATTTCAGATGGAGGAACAGGCGCCTAAAAAGAAACCTGATGTTGAAGTCCTGGATGCACCTGAAGAAGAGGAGTCCGAAAATACGCCCTGGCGTTTAATTCTGTTTGATGATGACATCCACACATTTGATGAAGTGATCACGCAGTTGATGAAAGCCCTGGAGTGTTCCCAGGAAAAAGCTGAAGAGATTACGCTGAAGGTCCACAATGAAGGAAAAGCACTCGTTTTTGAAGGCTCATTTGAAGAGTGCCTGAAAATCAACTCCGTACTGCAGGAAATTCAGTTAGTCACAGAAATTAAAGGATAAAGAACGTGTCAAAACAGATCGGCGTTATTGTATTTCCGGGATCGAATTGCGACCACGATGCTTACCACGCCGTAAGCAAGATTATGGGAGCTAAAACGAAATTTTTATGGCATAAAGACACGGACCTCTCCGGAGTGGATCTGTTGATAATTCCAGGGGGCTTTTCCTATGGTGATTATCTGCGGTCGGGGGCGATTGCCAGGTTTTCGCCCATTATGAAGTCGGTGGTTGAGTATGCCGCATCCGGACATCCTGTAATGGGTATCTGCAACGGGTTTCAGATTCTTCTGGAAGCGAACCTGCTGCCGGGTGCCATGCTGCACAATGAAAACCTCCGGTTTGTATGCAAACATGTGACCATCCGCGTGGAGCAAACCGATGCTTTGTTCACTACCGGGTTAACGAATGGAGATGTTTTGAGGATTCCGGTTTCGCATGGCGAGGGAAACTATTTTATTGATGATGACGGATTAAAGCAGCTTCAGGATCAACAGCAGGTTCTGTTTCGGTATTGTGATGCGGAGGGGAACCTGACGAAGGCGTCCAATTTCAATGGGTCAACGGATCACATTGCCGGGATCTTAAATCGACAGGGAAATGTGCTTGGTATGATGCCGCACCCGGAACGGGCGATGGAGCCGGTTCTTGGGAAC
>JAAAOB010000048.1 GCA_009909035.1 Bacteroidota bacterium | reverse complement strand
AATGAAAAACGGCCGGAGCGTATCATGATCAGATATTTTAAACCACGTTTCACCGTGAATTTTTTCAGTTGTTATCGGCAAAATAGTTGAAAATAATTTTAGGGTTTATAGAAATTTCTCCCATTGGAGTATATGGAATCAGCTATTCAGTATTAGCGTGTATATACTCTTACGTAGTCCACCAACATTGTTTGAGGGAACGGCGTACTGTCATTAGGTGAGCCTACAAATGTTCCACCAACCGCCACATTCAGTATGATATAAAATGTATTATCATTAAACACCCACTCCCCGCTCACATCATCCGGAGTAATCTCATTGTAGAGCACATCATCCACATAATACCTGATGAAATCGGGGCCCCATTCAATTGCAAACAGGTGAAACTCGGTATCAAATCTGCCACCCGTTAACTGAAACGAATCCGTGACTGCATTTCCCGCCGAATATCCCGGGCCATGGACACTCCCATGGATGATTGCAGGTTCCTGCCCCCGGTACTCCATGATGTCGATTTCACCGATTTGAGGCCAGGTCTCGGTGCCGTTTGAATCGTCCCCCAAAAGCCAGAACGCCGGCCAGATGCCCTGTCCGAACGGGAGCTGAATTCGGGCTTCGTACCGGCCATAGGTTCGTTCGAATATTCCTCTGGTCAGGATTTTAGCCGATGTGTAATTCGATCCCTGAAACGACTCTTCCCTGGCCGTTATATGCAGCATTCCATCTTCAACCTTGATATTTTCAGGCCTTTCAGTGTAAAATTGCAGTTCGTTATTGCCCCACCCCGGCTGACCAAAAATCTCTTCCCCGGTTCCGATATCGAATGTCCATTTTCCGGGATCCAGGTCTCCGTCAACGTCAAACTCATCCTCCCATATCACGTTGGTGTAGGCAGTATCCTCGTCATTTTGATCGCTGCAACCCACACTAACGAACAGAGCGATCATTAGGATAGATGATAATAGTGATGAAGTTCTCATAATTATGAAATGGGCTTTAATTCACTACTTCAGTTTTGGTCATTGTAGTAGTAGATGTTGTCTACGTATATATTTGAAATTGTGCCATCTGATACGAAAAATAGAAGGCCAATCTGTGATCGGTCGGCTAACCCGAAGTCGCTTAACGGGATGTCCAGGCTTGCCCACTGGTTTTCCTGCAGCGTATTTGAGTTGATGGTCACCGAACCCGATGTTTCGTTTGATCCCACGGAATTAATGAGCTGTAATCTTATAAAATCCCCTGCTTGTACGGCTTCCCTGACATTGATATCTACATGCAGGTGCGTCATATCGGATGCATCAATACTCGGCACGTTCTCGAATGTACCTATGCCTACAAAATTGAGATCCGTGTAATTAATCACGCCATCTCCGTCTACAGTAAAGTCCGCACCACCGGGGCCCACTCCTCCCTGCGTCGTCTGTCCGTCAGCGTTAAAAAAGCCGTTGTAGTAATCGACGGGCACATTTTGATAGGCATCACTGAATACAGATATTACATTCGATGGATCCTCCGTGGGCGTTGGAGCCGGCGTAAACTCACCTACCGATTCTATAATGAGCGCTCCATTTGCGTTGACCCCCCCTAAAGTTGCCGTAATTTCGGCGGTCCCCTCGCCTACAACCGTTACCTGTCCATCCTCATTAACAGTTGCTACGTTGGGATTGGATGAATTGAATGTGTAATACGCCGGTGCTGCAGCTACCGTAACGTCCACACCATTTGATTGATTTGCTGTAAATGTTCGTCCTTCAACGGAGGTTACCGAGCCAATAAAACTGGTTTGAGTTTCCACGTTTCCATTCATGATGGCAGGCCGTGGCTGGGCTAATCCGGAAAGATTTTCAAATTTCAGTTCATCCAGCCAAAATGAATATCCATCCCCGTCTTCAGGTCCTTCAGCGTACCATAGCAGTCCTTGTTCTGATGTAAGAAAGGATGCGTCGGGTATGGGTATGACGTGTTTTTTCCAGAATGTGGTCAATTTTAAGCCATTACGAGTCACGGCATACGTATTCCCAAGAAAATCCTGGCCAAACCCTATTTCGTTAATCGTTCCGGCTGTGGTTGCTTTAGCATAAAATGTAAGTGCATTAAAGGAGGTTAGATTTCTTCCCCCATTGTCATCTCTGAAGATTGCTCCTGCAAACGGGCCGTCAGGATCTCCAACATTAGGGACATCAAACCGCATGGAAGCGCCTCTGTCATCGAATGCCTCGTTTATATCGACGCTAAAGGCATCCAGTTTTGACCCCTCAAACGGGAGGTATTCGAGACCTGCACTAAAATTGTCGATAAATACTTCGGGATTTTCAGGAAATTCCGGTTCTTCTAATCCGTCTACAGAACGTTCGCAGCCTGTAGCAACGAACACCAGCAGTACACCTGCCAGGATCGAACGGATGGTGTTATTTGTGACCATTGTCTTCATGTCTGTTGCCTAAGATTTAATTCGTTAAATACTAATTTGAATGTACGTTCTGAATTCCCACTCTCGACCATTATCAAAGCCGGGGGCGGTTGGATCAGGAACACGTTCTCCGCTTGGATTTGTAGTAAATGTTGGTGCATAACGCGGGCTAAAGTCATCAAGAGACCGCCAGGTGCCGCGCACACCAATACGGGTTGTGGGCATATCGAACCAGTCAGGATCGGATAGGGTAGTAGACAGATCCCCCATTAGCTGAAGCGGAAACGTGAGGTTGAAATCCCGGTGATAATCGTAGGGTCCCCAGTCGTCTACTTTCACAAAGGTATTCACCTTGATGTTATTATAAATCATTCTCAGGTCCATTCCATAGCGATTTACCGTACGGTTGTCGCTTCCATTGGCTTGCGCGGGGCCGCCATAAACGTTTGCAATGATTCCAAAATCTCTGCTCAATTTAGAGACAACACGGCCATGCACTTCCCATAAATCCTTGGCTTCCGGGGCTCCAGGAAAAGCAAATGTTGAGCGCCCATCAGGTAAAATACCAATAGCAGCATCCTGAGTCGTTGGAAGATGTCGATAGACAAATCCCGCACTTACCGCAAATTCTGCATCCTCCGTGCGATCACTGTCCCAGTCATACATATAGGTTGCAGGCGTTGGATCGTAGGTTAAGAGAAGTTCACCGGCTACGGTTTCACGATTTCCTCTCACAACAAATGGATCATCAAGAATATTTCTGGGTCTGGCGGGTGCTTCCACATCAGACGGTATCGGACCCTCGATGGGCTGCTGCCAGAGAAAATTTGGAGCAATTTGGAGATTGCCGATCATATAGGTAAGGCCCGTCAGAACATTGTATTGATTTCCGCTTCCGCTATCTTTCAACCTCCAGCCGGTATATGTCAATGTCTGGTCTGCTCCGCCATTGGCTACAAGACCCATCAAAGACGATTGCACATACCAGTTAAATGAGTTCCCGGCATAGGTGAGTTTGAATTTTCCTCCCCAGTTATCCTGTGGCTCAATTTCATCCATAAAGACATCCGTGCCTCCGTCGTCAGCTTCTCTGGCAAGCTGAAACTCTCTGCCATTAAGTGGTTGTCCCCCCCAAATTCCACCTACCTCAACACCAATGTTTCCAAAGTCTCTCTCAACGTGGAGTGTCAAACGTCTCGTTTTTGGCTGGGGTATAGCAAACGAGCTTTCAATTGTATTTTGTTCTGATATATCCTCATGGAATACACCTGTTATGTTGTAGTTGTTCACCGTACGGGTGTATTTGAGAAGTACAGCAGGATTTGCTCCCCACCAGAGTTCCGGGCCAAACGCCATTTTAAATCCACTAAAGTCTTTTTTACCCGTAACTTCAAATCCAAGTGGAGCTATCCCGTTGTAAATATCGATGTTTTCCCCATAGTTTGCTTCAGGGTAGAGGTTGAAGAAATCACCCTCATACGCCCAGTGGTAGTGCCCTGTTCGGTAAAACCCTTCAAGGTCGAAAAGATCGTGGTTCCAATCGTAACTGGCCTGGTACACGGCAATCCTGTTTATTGACTCCAGCGTTACATCTTCCCCCTGACTGCTGACCACATCAACAGGCCTGCCACGATTTTCATAAAAAATCTCGTCGATGGGATTTTCCGCTACGTTACCCAGTACATTAAACTCAATGTTTCCCCGAACATTGGGCGACGGCTGCGCCTCGACTCCAAAGTAAAAAGATTGCATATGATCAAACCCGAGTTGATTCGGGAATGTATTTGTGGTTGGGTCGGGTTCTTGAGGAGTGGTAATCAGGCTTCCCCCGGTATTGAAGGTTTCAAATTCAGCACTGAATCTGCTAAGCCTGATCTTACCGCTTGAAGCACTCTCCAACGCTCCTTTATCGCCTCTTGCCCTTAATTTAGCATTTGCAAGATTAATCGAATTGAAATGGCGCTGAAGATCCGTCATTGAGTTACCACGTGCATAGGGATCAAACTCGTGAACCTCTTTTAAGACGTAGTAAGCGGCTCGTGGATACAGATCGTAAAAACCTTCGCTATTTGTTGGTCCTTTTGCCGTTATACCAAACCACTCCTCGTTCATGTTGTTCTCACCCTCAACATAGTCGAATCGATAGCCACCATTGGCCCATGAGGCTTCCGTATTGTGTATCTCCAGATCAACGGTTTGGCCGGTTTTCCACCACCCATCGCTAAATTGAAATGTAAAACCGCCAAGCGAGTTGTTAGCTTCGCCCATTCCGGCGGCATTTTCATATATTTCGCGCCAGTTGCTAAGCTTGTAGCGCGCCTGGGCCACCTGGTCTTCCTGGTTTGTCCGTGCGTTAAAAGCATCTGAACCAAACTCTGTTAGTAGCACCGGTTTTCCGTACTCCTCTTTTACCCTGTCATAGAGATCAGTAAATGTCATGCCACGATAGGTATTTGTCCCAAAAATGTCGATATCAGGTACTTCTTCAACAATGATATCGAGAAATAACAGGTCGCCATTTGCCATGGCTACCGGGTGGTCCTCATCTATCGCTTTTATAGCACGAGCGCCCTCATTAAAGAGTTTGTACATATGACGCGCTCTGATGGTAGACTTCCGGTCTTCAATTGGAATATCTTCGGTCTCTGCTCCTTCCCAGAACAGCCCGTAATTGTTTTCATTTCCAAGCAGATAAAGCAGCAAGCCGCGCGTATCTTTGTACTCCTCGGCTAATTGTGATACTTCACTCAGCAGCAGCTCTTGTACTCTTTCATCGGAGTATTCCGTATTCTGCATCCATGCCCCGTCTATAGTTACTCCATACCGGCCAAAGGCGTGGTTAAGCATCGTATAAATACCGTAATTATCATAGATATACTCTATCCATCTCTTGGGTATGCCGGTGTATACACGGATTACATTTACACCCATATTCTGCAGCAGCGACATCTCGTTGTCTAATGCTTCCTGGATCAATTCGGGAGACTGATTCCATAGACTGTAATCGAAGTTGGTCCCTATCGGGAAATAATCCCAGTTCATACCATTGATCATCAGGGGTTCATTATCAACCAATAACTTCCATCCCTCTTCATCTTGTTCTACGACCACACGGCTGTCCTGGGCCGTGGCAGACCGGGTTAATGCTGCGCTCAAAACTATCGTTATTAACAGAATGGTAACTTTCTTCATGTCCACATTTTATTATCATAAGATTTGATTTGGCGTATCCGCTGAATCACTGTTCAGCAAGCGATCGTGATGTGCTTGCCCAGATGATTCTAAATGTGTTGAAGACAAATTGCAATCTTTACAATACATAAACATCCCTTTAAGGAACCGCTTTTCTGGCACAAAATAGCCCTTTCAAGATTAGAAACGGGCACAAAAGCTTTAAATAACTGGTCAAGATTTTTAGAAAAAAATTCTTGCTGTATATACTTTTTATAGGATGGGAATTGGGTGAGAAATGGCCAATAAAGCGGAACCAACTGCCTGAATTTGGTGCAGATGTGAAGTTGGAAGAGATTTAGCGCGGTGACTGGACGCCCTGCACCAAATAAGATTCGCAACACTCCATTAAAAGAAAACTGTACCTGTATAGTTAAAGAACGTATCGAAAGTACAGCTGGAAAATCAGTACCACAAAAGAAAGACAATACCCTGAGTATGAGAAGATCTACATTCTATACATGAACAAATGGGTTACTGCTTTTCTCCTCAGCAACCGTTGTTGTGGGTCCGTGCCCGGGGTAAATCACGGTTTCGCCAGGAAGGGTATAAATTTTGTCACGGATTGACGACTTTAATACCTCCATATCTCCTTTATAAAGATCTGTGCGGCCAACACTGCCTTTAAAGAGAGTATCCCCGGCAATTAACGCCTGTTCCTCTGGGATATAGAAAGAGAGATGGTCAGGAGAGTGTCCGGGAGTGTAGAGCAGGTCCATCGTAAAAGGGCCCATCGTTAAGGCTTCCCGTTCAGGGAGCTCACGAGGGGTGAATGATAAAGCCAGCGAGCCGGTATCGAGCCCAAACATAGCGGCTTGCTCCGGAATATGTTCCCAGGGGTACAGGTCTTGATGATTGAGGTAAACATCTACATCGAACGTATCCAGAACTGCAGGTAATCCCAGCACATGATCGATGTGGGCGTGTGTCAACAAGACAGCTAAAAGCCGGCTGTTCCGGTTTCCCATGGCGGATCGAAACTCTTCAAACTCCCGCTTATTGGAGAATCCCGGGTCGACCAGGATCGATTCCTTATCTTTCGTTAGCAGATAAGTATTTTCCGCAAACGGCCCCACCTCGAACTTTTGAATATCTACCGGCATCTCATCCTCAAATAAAAAAAGGACGCATTGGCAGTGCAATACATCCTTTTCGATATAAACTATAGACTCTATTTACGATTGTATCGTTTGTTAAATCGATCGATACGGCCCGCCTTTTTCTGAATTTTTTGATCTTTATTATAAAACGGGTGATTTTTTGAATCAATCTCGCTCTTATAAATTCCATCTTCAGTGTCGATGGTGCTTCTGGTCTTGATTTCTGTACCGTCGCTCATTACGACAGTGATTTCTTTGTAGTCAGGATGGATTCCTTTTTTCATGGCACAACAACTGATTTATTTTTTGCAAAGAATTTTAAGATAACGTTTCAGCTAAATTATTGCAATACTCATTCGTGAGAAGTTACCTCGTTTTTAAATCAATTTGCTGTGTTATCGGTGAGTTGCGCTGAGCATTCGCGGGAATCTGCGCAATACATATACACAAGATTGCCACTTTACAGACTGTGCAAGAGTTGATTTTATTCAATTTAAATGAACAATAAATTAAATTTCGGGGTTGCCTTTTCTTATTCGTCTTCAGGATAATCATCCGGATCAAAATCTCCCATCCCGCCGAGCATGGAGCCAAGCATATCGCTGTAGCTCCGCAATTCGTCAAGATCATTTTTGCCCAGCATGGAGTTCTGATGGAGCGCTTCAATCACAAAATCTTTCATCGGCTCCAACGCCTCCGATTCAGCTGTTCCGCTTTCTCGGACAATCTCATCGAGCCCATTCACACTGTTCACTCTTTTGGTGTACTCTTTCTCAGATAGGTCATCCGGTAATTCAAGACTGTTTCCGGCAGCAAACCAATCCAGGACGGATTGATAGGGATTTTCCGCCTCTTTATCCTGCTTCTTCTTTTGCGGATCCGGAAAGTGTGTTTTAAAAGTGGTGTTGATCGCCTTCCCCAATAAGTGTTTTGCAACGTTAACGGCACCCTCCTGTTCCCCTTCATACACCAGTTCAAGCTTCCCGGTGATGGCCGGTATCATGTGGTATAGATCCGCAATACGCAGTGTTGTCTCTTTTTCGCTATTCATCACCATTCGCCGTTCAGCCGCCGATACCACCTGCTCGAGCGCGGTTATCGTCATACGGGCCGACACCCCGCTCTTTTGATCGATGTACTCGCTTTCACGCGCTTCGAAGGCTACCCGGGCCAGTACCTGGCGATAAATCTCCGGAATATGGATCGATAGCCCGTTCCCCCGGTTGATCCATGCCTCCTGTTTGGCGATTTCTTGTGCCACCTCCAGTGTTCTTGGATAGTGCGTAATAATCTGTGCGTCGATCCTGTCTTTCAGAGGCGTGATAATATTCCCACGATTCGTATAGTCTTCGGGATTGGCTGAAAAGCCCATAAACAGATCCAGTGGAATACGAATATTAAAGCCTCTGATTTGAATGTCCCTCTCCTGCATAATATTCAGCAGAGCCACCTGGATTCTCGGCTGCAGATCCGGGAGCTCGTTTATCACAAATATTCCCCGGTTCACACGGGGTATCAGCCCAAAATTTATCACCTCTTCATCCGCGAGGGTCAGCCGCTTGGATGCTGCCTTTATCGGATCAAGATCCCCCACAAGGTCTGCCACTGTAGTGTCGGGTGTTGCAAGTTTTTCCCCATACCGCTGATCTCTGCCGATCCACTCAATCGGTGTTTTATCTCCCTTTTCAGCAACCAGTTCCCGGGCGTATTTCGATACCGGGTTGTAGGGATCGTCATGAATCTCTGAACCTGCAACAATCGGCATCTCCTCATCAAGAAAATTTACAAGCAGGCGGAGCATTTTGGTTTTTGCCTGTCCCCGCAGACCGAGCAAGAGCAGGTCATGTTTACCGAGAATTGCGTGAATTACCTGTGGAATGACGGATGTGTCGTACCCGAGAATTCCGGGAAACAGCGGCGTACCGGACCCCATCTGTTCAATCAGGTTTTTACGGATTTCTTCTTTCACAGAGAGGGATGTCCATCCGCTTTTCTTGAGTTCGCCCAGTGTTTTAATCTTATTGCTCATTCTTGTGATTTTTTGTTTGATTCATTATGCATCCTGAACTTAAATTATGCCGACTTCATTTCACAGTTTTTGCACCGATGTAAGAACTCTTGATTTTATCCCGGTTTCGTTCCACTCCTCATCCGGATCAGAATCACCTGTAATGGCACCACCCACGGGATATGTGAGCCGGTTGTGCTGAATGATTGAAGAGCGGATCACAACGTTAAAGTCAAAATCTCCCGCTGGCGTAAAATATCCTATTGAACCCGAATATATTCCGCGCCTGTAGGATTCAAGATGCTCAATTTCTTTCATGACCCGGAGTTTGGGGGCTCCTGTCATAGAGCCCATCGGGAAACACGATTTGATTGCATCAACCGGGTCTGTGCCGGCCGTCATTACGCCTTCCACCCGAGAGATCAGCTGGTGCACCGTTCCGAACGTCTGGATATCGTACAACTTGCTCACGTTTACAGACCCGGGGCGGCAGACTCTTGACAAGTCATGGCGCACCAAGTCTACGATCATCAGGTTTTCAGCTTCGTTCTTTGCGCTCTTCAGCTCTTTTCGGAGAAGAGCATCTTCGGCGGCATTCAGGCTGCGGCCCGCCGTCCCCTTGATGGGTTCAGACGTTAACCTGCCGGCCCTGTTTTTTAAAAACCTTTCGGGAGACATACAGCAAACGGTGATCTCCTCCATATCAATATACCCGGCAAACGGAACGGGATTTACATCGCGCATTTTTTTATACAAGCTGTAGCTGCATCCCCGGATATCGGCAGTTATCGGGTAGGAGTAGTTCAGCTCATAAAAATCGCCCTCCGTTATACCGTCTTTAATTTGTTGTACTGCATCGATATAATCGGACTTCTCTATTTCAGGCTCTATCGATTCGATCCGGACCCCCTCCTCTTTCGGAAGATCGATCTCTAAATCAACCGGCTCACCGATCAGCTGTTCTGCTGTGTCGTTCTCAATTTTAAACAGCAGAGACGGTTCCATCATAAAAAGATCCGGAGCGGTATAGAGTGCCCGATTCTCTGATTGCAGGGGGTAACTCTGGTTTTTCATGTCGTACCCGATAAAACCAAAAAGCCACCCCTTCTCTCTGCGGAACCGGCCAAAAACCTGCCAGGGATCAGAGGTGTATTTTTGAGTACCATCTGCATCGGCCCACTCCGATTCCGAACCCTGAACCGTCAGTTTGCTTTTCGGAAACGCGGCAATAAATGTACAGTTTGATTCAGGATGCGCCGGAAGCTGCGATTCAAGAAGTACAATCTCCGGGTGATCTTCTGATGCCGAACGCATCTTCAATATCCGGTAGATAGTATCTGTAAGGTGCCCTGGTGTTTGGCTGCGCATAGTGTACTTTCGCATTACAATTCTTAGGATTTCTTCGAACTTAGCGGTTCGTTGTTTAACTTACATCAAAATCTTTTATCTATGAACCTCTACAAGGCTGCAGTACGCCCCTTACTGTTTAACCTCTCCGCTGATTACGCGCACGAACTGACGGTGAATGCTGCCGGAGTTGTGAGCCGGCAGGCCTGGTTTACCCGCTTGATTGCGATGCTCTACCAGGTACAGGACCGCCGGCTACATCAAAAAATATGGGGCCTCACATTTTCGAACCCCGTTGGTCTGGCCGCCGGTTTTGATAAAAATGGCACAACCACTCACCTGATGGAGGCCCTTGGGTACGGTTTTATTGAAATCGGCAGCGTTTCAGCAAATGCCTGTATCGGTAATCCAAAACCGCGAAGCTTCCGGCTGCCTGACGATCAATCCCTTATCAACCGGCTTGGCCTTAACAATGACGGGGCAAAAACCGTTGTCAAAAGGCTGAAAAATAACGGAAACCGGATTCCCGTCGGTGTCAATATTGCAAAAACGCACGACCCGGACATTTTCGGAAAGCAGGCGCTGGAAGACTATGCGTTTACATTCGATCTTGTGAAAGATGTTGCAAACTATATTACCATCAACATATCCTGCCCGAACACCGCGGAAGGAAAAACCTTTGAGAACCCGGAGCTTCTCAAGTCACTGCTTTCGTTTCTTAAAGTGGGGAATGACGCCTCCGACCCTCCCGTGTTGATTAAACTCTCCGTCGACCTTGACGAGGAGTCGCTGAGCCGGTTACTTGACGTAACGGAACAATTTGCTATTAGCGGATACGTGGCAACCAACACATCATCCGGAAGAGACAAACTTCGCACCGATAAAACCAAACTGAAAAAAATTGGTAAAGGCGGCCTCAGCGGGGTTCCCATCCGCGACAAAAGCACCCGCATCATCGAACAGCTATATCAGCGGACCAAAGGAGAGAAGACGATTATCGGGGTGGGCGGTATATTTACAGCAGAAGATGCCATTGAGAAGATCAAAGCCGGGGCCGATCTCCTCCAGCTCTATACCGCGATGGTCTACGAAGGCCCGGCGATCGTCAAGTCCATAAACAAGGGAATCCTAACGTACCTTGAGGAGAACAACCTTGAACACGTTTATCAAATTCGATCCTGACGCCTACCGGGTGCTGTATTGAAATGTGTAGTTACACTCCACAATATCGCCATAATCATGAGGGTCAAAACGCAGCGAATTCTCAATTGCTTCTTCAAATGCCTGCGGGATTCCGGACCGGTCCATACGGCTCACCTGTTCATACTCAAGAACTTCTCCGTCCGATGAAATTACCAGCCTGTAGATCAGATCTCCCTGAATTGAAAGGTCCCCGGACCAGTCCGGATATGTAATTCCTTCCAGGAACTGCTCATCCCCGCCTGAAATCTCCAGCCCGGGATAGAGTTCACTGCACGACGTTGTGGCAGCAGAACTGTCGGCACTGGATTCCGCAGCTTCAATAGCAGACACCGAGTCGGCTATCGAACGAAACTCCTGTTCATTTATGGCCGGTTCAGGCCGCTGCAGTGTTTCTCTTAACACCCGGACACGCGGACCTACCTCGCTGGATGCGTACCGGGTTTCAATGGTTTCAAGCAGGGAGCGAGTGCTGTCCCAGTAAGCGCCCTCGAAGGGAAACAGTTCGCGGAAATTCGGCTCTTGCAGTGATGAATCTGCTATTTCCGTTGCTGTGTCAAGCTCTGGTTTTATTCGCGACGAATCAGCCATTGCCATTTCAGCGGAATCTTTCATGGCCTCAAGATCCCTCTGCTGTCGCTTCCACTGCTCGTTCATTCGGTACCATTCGTCAATCCTCTCTTCAATGCCCGGCTGTTCCATGCGTGCCGCTTTCATATATTCCATTGCCGCTTCGTACAGCAGCAACGGTTGCTGTCTCGTCAGTGCTCCGGTTTCCGCCAGCTCCCTGAGGCTTTCGGCTTTTTCAGCGGGATGCGTGCTGCCGTCGTTTTCTAACCTGGCATAAATATCTTCTACATACCGGTCGCCACCTGAGTTCTGCGATGGCATCTCCAGACTAAGCCTTGAAGCCGTGCGTTCGGCAAACTCGGTTTGAGGATACTCCTGGATAAGCCTCTTCCCGAGCTGTATGGCTCTCTGCTCATTTCCCTCGGAGATCTCAATCTCCGACAGCGTATAGAGTGCCCTGGGAATCAGCTCCGGGCTGTAGCTGTTATCAATGATATTTTCAAAATAGACTTTTGCGCTGTCGGGCATGTTAAGAGAGAGAAAAAAGATGTTCCCCAGTTTGTAATACCGGCTCTGCATCCGTGCTCTCATACTATCCTGTTCCTGCACGGAGAAAGGAATTTCGCTCATATCGATCGCAATCTGCACACCTTGTTGCCGTTCAATGACGGAATTCTCTTCTACCTCAACCTCTCCATCCTCTGTTTCTGTTATCCTGTTCAAATTAGCCGTGGAGATCGAGGCCTCCCGTCGCCAGTTATCTGCCAGCGGCCGGTCGCCCCAAACCGCCTGGAACTGCAGGCTGGCATCCGCCACCCGCAACTGGTTGCGAATATTTAAAAATCCATCCTCCGTAATTTCCGCAGCTTCAGCCGCCGATTCTTCAGCCCCTTGCTGTACATTTACGGAGCGGTCTTGCTGCATCTGTCGGCGGCGAATTTCTTCTTCCAGCTCTTGCTGCCGCTCTCTTCGAATCTCGGCTATCACCGAATCAAATTTTTCCGGCTCGAGCTGACCGAGGTAGAGCAGGCTGTCCATATGCGCAATCTCTTGCGAAACAGAAGCATATTCACCAAACGAGTTGGCCAGCGAGCGCGCGTCAAAATTATCCGGCAGCCGGTTCCGGTTTACCCGCTCCTGGGCTGCCGAATCGTAGTAGGCGGCCGCCAGTTCAAAATTCCCTTTGTCAAACCGCTGGATTTCGGCAATCCCGTAGTATACTTTCGCCCGGGTCAGTGGCTCGGGGCTTCTGATCTCATCCCTGAGAATATTTTGGTACATCGAAAGAGCTGTGCCGGGCTCCCCTCTCAGCTGCACCGTTCGGGCCAGTTCATACTGTAGCTCCGTCCGTGAGTCGATATTTTTATCACTACGCTCCATGCTGCTGTAGAGGTCATAGGCACGGTTGTACTCTCCAATTCTCCGCGCCACTTCTGCCTCTTTTCTTTTGGCATTGAACAACAGATCGTACGAGGATACCGATTCGTGAACGCTGCCATACGCCACCCTGGCCTGTTCATAATTGCCAATCTCCTCCAACACCTGCCCGTGCAGGAAGTGGGCTCTCGACTCAACATTGCGATCATCCAATCCCTCTATATTTTCACGCAGCAGAACCTCGGCTTCCGCCCAGTTCCTGTCTGCAACACGGAGCTGCGCAAGCATGACCCTTGTTTGCGACAACATCTGTTCATCCCACTCATCAATAAGACCAAGTTCACTCTCCAGGAATTTCAGACCTTCGGTGTAGCTGCCCATCTTGTTATAGACCCTGGCCTGCCAGAATACCGCCTGCTGTTCAGCCCGCCCTGAGCTCAATGCCTGGAGTTCCTGGAATTTTTCCAGCGCCGCAAAGTTTTCAGATCGATAGAAGTACGATTTCCCGATAATGAAGAGTGCCGGCTCCACGTATTTTGATTCCGGGTGATCTCGAAGGATGGAGGCTCCTGTTTCAATAGCAGACGCAAACTCCTCTCGCCCGGCGTTGGTTGGCGGAAGGAACACCTGTATAGGCTGCTGCGGATTTATTTCCGGCCGTTGCCGTTCATTGGCCTCCAGACCGTCCCGGAAATGCTGCTTGGTATTGTAGAACGTGTTGAAGTAGGCGTTAAAATTCTGCCAGGGCTTTTCAAGCGGTGTGCCGCAGCTGCTCAGGATGATGGCAAGACATACTATTTGAAGAATTTTTTTCACTATTCGTCTAACGCTACTCCTCTTGCTGAATTGTACTTACTTTCACCATATTTGTGCGGCCTCGTTTGGCCAGCGGCATTCCGGTTGCAATAATGACCCGGTCATTTTTCTCAACCAGCCCGTTTTCTTCAAGATAGTTTTCCATCAGCTTTACGCTGCTGTCTGTATCAAACAGTTCATCAAGCCTGACCGATTCCACGCCCCACACAAGGTTCAATTGCCGCCTGACGATTTTGCTTTCAGTAAACGCAACGATGGGGACCTTTGGCCTGAATTTCGCAATACGGCGAGCTGTATTTCCCGAGTGTGTTAAGGTGCTGATGGCTTTCGCCTCCACATTTTCGGCAATGGTTACACAGGAGTAGGCCAGCGATTCCACCACCTGTTTCTCCTTCCATTCGGGCTTTCTGTACTTCAGGCTGTAGTACAAGTTACTGGCACTCTCCTCAACCGATCGTATAATTTTATCCATCGCCTGGACAGCCTCTACCGGGTATTTGCCGGCCGCTGTCTCTCCTGAAAGCATCACAGCATCCGTACCATCCATTACCGCGTTTGCAACATCGGAGCTTTCCGCGCGCGTAGCCCTCGGGTTATTGATCATAGAATCCAGCATCTGCGTAGCCGTGATGACCGGTTTTCCTGCAGCTCTGCAGCGATCAATAATCGTCTTCTGAACCATCGGCACCTTTTCACTGGGGATCTCAATACCAAGATCACCGCGGGCAACCATAATACCGTCTGATTCTTCAATGATTTCATCAATGACCTTTACCGCCTCCGGCTTCTCTATCTTAGCTATGATAGATGCGTTGCTTCCGGCTGCCCGTATCCTTGATATGACATCCTGGACATCTTTACCCGACCTGACGAACGACATCGCCACAAAATCCACACCTACCTTCAGCCCAAACTCCAGGTCCTGCTTATCTTTCTCCGTCAGGGAGGACATAGAAATTTTAACATCCGGTAGGTTCACCCCTTTCCGGGATTTCAGCGTACCGCCCACTACCACTTTTGCTTTCAGCGAGTGCTCATTCTTTTTAATAACCTTAAGCTCCAGCAGGCCGTCATCTATCAAAATCTGGTTTCCCTCACTTGCGTCTTCAATAAGTTTTGGATAATCGATCGGTACAAGCGTTGATGTGCCAGTGACATCCTTTGTTGTGATATCGATGATATCGCCTTCCGTGATCTCCTGCTGATTACCCTCCATTTGTCCAACTCTGATCTTTGGCCCCTGCAGGTCCATGAGAACCGGGATTGAATACTGATATTTCCGGGCCACCTTCCGTACATGGCCGATGGTTTTTTTGTGCCCCTCGTGAGACCCGTGTGAAAAATTTATTCGTACAACGTTCATACCAGCGCGATAGAGTCTCTCTATATCCTCGAAACTATTTGAACTCGGGCCAAGCGTACATACAATTTTGGTTCTTCTCGAGCCTGAAAGCATAATCAGATGGTTTTAAATTTAGATTTCACCGAAGAACGATTCCGCGAGATCCCAGAGCTTTGGACTGGGTCTCCGAATCGTACTAATGATCAAAATATAAGTAATTCTCGTCTGTTCGTAAGGTATTTTATTACACCAACATATGAGACCGGTTATTTCCACGTTATCCTACATCGCCCTGCACGATGTATGGTCTGTCTGTATCCTTACATCATCCAAAGGATGGACACGGGCCTTCCCGGCCTGGATGAAAAAAATGCGATATGCAACAGATCATTGGCAAAATGTGCGGGCCAACTATGGGTAGATACTTGGTGAATAAAACAGCTCATCTCTCATGAAGAAGCAAGAACAAATTGAGATATCTATACCTTTTATAAAAAAATTATCAACCATACGATTGCACCCTATTAATTTCCGTTCATTTAAAATAAATGAAGCTATTCACCACCGGTTTTTTGTTACATAAGCAGAATTCACCTGGTGTTGCTACCGTCTGTAAAAAAACTATCAAACAAGTGTATTTATTTATGCATAAAGCAATAATTGACTTGTTTTCGTAAATTTTTATTTGTTACATAACTCTATGGAACGACCAACATTTGCACATTGTAAACTACTTGCGCTTTGTGGAATTGCCACACTTTTATTTAGCTGCGCGCGGTCCATGAATCCCGATGTTGAACGAGGCAGTACCTATCAGTTTCAGGATGGTTATCCCGAAGTTCGCATGACGGCTATCGGGCTTCTGGATGAGAGGGATAATCCTTATGTAAGCGTGAGTGCTGAAATTGTGTACGGCAGCCTGGTCTACCGCACGATTGAGGGGGAGACATTTGCAACCGTAACAATTGAAACGAGAATTAATGAGAAGGACGGTACATTCTCAGAAACTACCCGCGATCAGCTCCAGGTTACATCTGATGACCCGGAGAATTATATGAATCAAGAGGTCTTCAACTACAATAAGGAGATCGATGTTGAGCCGGGCTCGTTCGAAATTGAAGTTACCGTCACAGACAACAGCTCCGGCAAAACCGTTGTCAGAAACACGGACACGCTGATTCCGGACCCGGAAAACCCGGTCACAAACCTGACATCCATCCGCCTTTCGGGTAAAATTAACGATGCCGGACAGGGATTCATCCCCATCACCACCTACGATGCCCCGTCAAGGCTGGACAGCCTGAAACTCGACTTCCAGGTAACCAATAACGACATGGACGATCCCCTGACCATTGAAGCCAGGCTATTGAAATTTGAAGCGGATACCACACCGGCCAGGCGGCTTAGCTATAACAACTACTCCACATCTTCGATCCAGTACCAGGGAATTGAAGTCCGGGACCCGGAGGAGATTGACAATAATGTCCGGGTTCTTGAGCAGGCCGGCAGTGTTCTTATTGAATTTAAGTATGAACTGCTTCAGAGAGGGAACTACAGGTTCGAGGTAGAGACGACAAATCAGGAGGGTGAGACGATCTATCGTGCGCGAGATTTTGCAATCAAGGGGAAGAACTACCCCTCTGTTGCTTCGTCAAGAGAAATGGCCGCGCCGTTGATTTACCTCATGGATGAGGATAAGCATGAAGAGATGATGGAAATACAGGATCCCGACTCGTTAAAGGAGGCCGTAGATCGTTTTTGGCTATCGAATGTGGGGAGCCAGAGTCGGGCAAAATCCGTCATAAATCTCTACTACCAGCGTGTGGAACAGGCCAATAAACAGTTTTCAAACTTTAAGGAAGGCTGGAAAACCGATATGGGAATGATCTACATCTTGTTTGGGCCGCCCTGGTATGTTGACCGGTCCCTGAACCAAATGCAGTGGTCCTATTCTTACGACAGGAGCGATCCGCGCCGTAATTTCTTTTTTGAGCGTACACGAAATCCCAACGAGTATTTTCCATTCAACCACTATATCGTGCAGCGCAGCCAGAGCTATTTTAACGTGGTCTACCAGCAGACGGAGCTCTGGCGCACCGGACGAATATTAGAGGCCAATCTATAGTATTGATGTAGATAGGTAAACAAACCATGTAATGGTATCTCCTGCGGGACTGAACGGTTGGGAAAGGTCGGTTCCTGGAGGTGATGCGGGCTGTTCACTTGGTTACGTTGTTTTTAATAGAACTGTTGAAATCCCCCTAATTCCCCCTTTTAAAAAAGGGGGAGTTTTTGAGCCTATCATTTGAATACCAAACTCAGTGGGCCGTCCGTTTCACGGACTTCTCGATTCACCGCGTCCGACGTTGATCCTGACGTTGAAACATCAGGCTACAGAGTGGAAGACCCTGCGGGACTGAATCTGAATGATTGTGGCCGTTCGGTTCATGGCGGGTATGTGGTCTGTACACTTGGTTACGTTGTTTTTAATAGAACTGTTGAAATCCCCCTCAATCCCCCTTTTAAAAAAGGGGGACTTTTTGGGCTCATTGTTCATGTATCAATCGCAGATTCACAATCAAAGTCTCGAAGAGACGTCCGCTTTGTAGCCCGGCAATTTATTGCCGGGTATCAGGCGCCACCCCCGCCCAATACAATCCGCGGAGCGGATGGCCCATTGACACGCCTTATCTTATCCTACAACGCGACTAATGGCAGAAACGGATACCCTTAATGCATCCTCAAACGAAGCATCAATACGTTGTCTGTTCTCCTCATTCCTTGGGTCAATCAATTCACCGGTATCGGGATCAACGAGGAGATCTCTGAAATCGATTGTTTTCTCAATTAACAGAGTTTCACTATTCGTTGTCAAAGAAACAGGTTGAAAGCTGAACATCCTGTCAAATTCAGGAAATGATTTATATTCAAATTCTGAACCATTAATCGTTCCGCTGATGATCAGTGAGTAGTTTTCGTCTTCACCGAAAAAGTCCATATCAGCAATGTTATCGGAACTTTTCACCGGTTCAACAAAGATATCGTACCCGATAAATTCGTCTACGTCTACAAACCCGATGGACGTTGAAAATACAAGGTTTTCCGTCGGGAGCTCATCATTATGGAAAAATATAAAGGTATCAACATTTCCTTCCGAACCCAGCACCACGGAATCGACATCGGTAATTCTGAATTCTTCTAAAGAAAATTTCAGCTCATTGACAACCAGGGTGTCCGTTCCGGCAATGAGTTCATTGCCGACGTCCTCTACCTCAAACGTAATTTCAAAACGGCCCGGATTTTCCGGATCGGACGTTTCAATACAACCCGATATCAGGGCCATTACCATTACCGTCAGCATTATGGAAGTGTATTTCATCATAAGTTTATTTTCAGTTTCATAAAAAAAGCCACACCCTATATAAGGTGTGGCTTTCAATTTTAGTATATCAACAGAGAAATCTGTTACCCGGTAATAAAGATATTTGAGGTTTTCAGATTTTCTGCGGGCTGTATGCTATTGCCATCATCCAGTGTCAGAGTCAGCCGAACGGTTTCACCGTCAAGACTATCTTCAATCAGGTTAATGACGACGTTGGCCGAACTTGTTCCACTCTCAATCGTTACCGGAGAAGGTGTGGCAAGCGTGTAGTGCGTTCCTTCTACAGCAGTTGAGCTTCCGTCCACTGAAAAGCTAACGGAGATATCGGAATCTTGCTGTTCGCCAATAAGCTGGACCAATATTGCGCCCTGCCCCTGTGCGAGATTAAATTCAGTTTGAAGGGGTTTAAACTCCAGCTGTGCCGGCCCTTCAAACGTCTTTTCTTCATCTCCTTCATCGAAGAGATCGTTAAGACATCCCGCAAACAGCAGCGGAATAAGTGCTAAAACGAATAATTTAAGTTTCATAATAGTGTGTGTTTAAATGATTAAGCAGAGTGATTAATTAGATGCTGCAGGATATCCCGGATTCTCTACAAGTTCAGAGTTCACGTTAATGTTACCCTGACCAATAGGACCGAGAATTCTGTAAGCAGAATAGAACATCTTGATAGACCCGTCGGGAAATCGAACATCCCGTCCAAGACGCTTCAGATCCCAGAATCGGTGCCCTTCTACAATCAGTTCTCTGCTTCGCTCATCGAGTATTTCATCCTCAAAGGACTCAATATCTGCCAGTGCACCTGGATTTGCATCCGCAATTGGAGTCAAGCCTCTTGCGGCACGAAGGGTGTTAAGAGCCGCCTCACCCGCTGCCGGGCTGTTGGCATCTTTGGCAAGAGCTTCTGCCCTGATCAGGTACATTTCGGAGATTCTCATGATTGGAATATCATCGGCAAGGTTACCCTTGTCGCCATTCCATTTGTTTGTTGAGAGTCCGTCTTCGTTCCTGTCGCCACCGCTACAGTTAGCTGCAACAGTTCCCTGTTGATCATTAAAACATGGCTGGTACCAGCCACCCTCGTAGAGACGAACACCGTCTCTCTCAGGATCGGTGATTACATCACCATTGTCATCCGTCACGAATTCGCCCAATCTGAAGTCATCCTCGTCATAAAGCTCCATCTGTCGCTGTGTAGGAACTTGAGAGACCCACTGTGACGACGTATAGGCGGCGAGTCCGCTGTTTACATTGGAACCGCCGATTGCTTCAGTATTGGGATCAACGACGATTTTGAACAGTGCTTCGGGGTGACCGCCTTGTGTTTCAAAGAACATTCCGGCAACACCATCGGGTGTTTGAACCAGAGATCGCCCGCTATTTGTTATGGCATCCTGCGCAGCTGATGCTGCATCGCCCCAATTACCGGCGTAGAGGTTGACTCGAGCAGTAAGTCCGTCAACGAATGCCTCGGTTACGCGAGTATTGTCGCTATTTACACCTGCGAGCAGGCCTTTCGCTGTGGAAAGGTCATTCAGTATTTGATTATAGACTTCCTGTACCGTTGCACGGGGACGCTCATCCGCATCGGATAGATCGAGCGTAGGTTCCGTTCGGATGATGATACCGAGATCCCAGTTCGGATCGATGGCATCTGCGGGAATCATTCCCGGCTCATAGCCAAGCGCCCGCACCAGGTGGTGCATGGCATAGGCTCGTATGGCAAGCGCCTCGCCGCGATAGCGGTTCAGCGTTTCCGCAGGTACAACACCTTCTTCAACACCACCAATCAGGAGATTGGCATCAAGGATGATGTTGTATGTGGACCCATAAGAGGTCAGGTGTGCCGTGCCGCTGGTTCCGATCGCCTGGTTCAGGCCCTGGAACCGTGTTGCACCGCCGCGTGTGATCGTTTCATCAGCAAATGCACTGGGACCGATCATATACTCCGTTGTATAGTCGAAGCTTGAGCGCAACTTGGAATACATTGCGGCCCGAACTGCATTTACTCCATCCGCAGAGCTCAACGCTTGTTCACCGGACACAGAAGTGGCCGGATCCGTTTCACTCAGGATGTCATCGCAGGCTGCAAAGGAAAAGAGCAGCGCTGCTATCATTAGGTATTTTAATATGGATAATCGTTTCATATACATAGGTATTTAAGATCTTCGATTAAAACTGTATTTCAATTCCTGCATTCACCTGCCGTTCAACCGGGTAGGATGCAGTCGTTACGTTGGTGAAAATGTCCTGAGGACTAAATGCAACCTCGGGATCGTACCATGGCCATTGTGTCCATGTTACAAGGTTAAGCCCTGTAGCAAAGAGTCGGACATTGCTAAGTTTTAATCTGTCGGTTACGCTGGCCGGTAGGTTGTAGCTCAGCGTGACGTTTTTCAGCCGGATATAGCTGGCATTGTTCACGGAGTTTGTACCGCGAACAACCCTGTAATTGGCCGTTTCTACAAAGTCCGTGCCGGCTTCCACTGCACGAGGAACGTACGTGATATCTCCCGGCTGCTTCCAGCGGTCGAGTACGCGCTCTTCCAAATTCATCAGGAAGTCTGGTGTCCGTGTAAAGAACCAGTCGGTGCTTCCGTTGGCCCATTGGCCGAAACTAAACTGGAAAAAGGTATCCAGATTGATTCCTTTGTAGCCAAAGGTGTTTCCAAGACCACCGGTCCAGTTTTCAATCCCGTTGTTGAAGTCTACAAAATCGGGAGACTCCGGGTTATAGGTGATGTTACCATCAGCATCCAGCCACATCGGACGGCCGTCAGCAGGATTCACCCCTGCCCAGCGAGCTGCCTGGATCGAACCGATAGATTCTCCCACTCGGAGTGAATTGAATTGGGAATTAGGAGAAATATCTTCTCCATCCGGAAGCTCAAGGATCTCATTGTCTACGTAGGCAACATTAAACCGTGAGCTCCAGATAAAGTCCCTCGTGTTTAAGTTGGTACTGCTTATTTCAAACTCTACACCTTCGTTTCGAACTTCGCCGATGTTTTCAGCAATTGAGCCGAATCCGCTATCGCTTGGAAGCTGGCGGAACAGGAGCAGATCATCATTGTCTTTCCTGTAAACATCAATTGAACCGGAGATACGGCCCTGGTACAGCTCGTAATCAACCCCAATGTTGATCTCCTGGGCTTCTTCCCACCCAAGGTTTACATTGGCCAGCTGTGATGGAGAGAGCCCGGTTGAGCCCTGGTAGGAGCCGGCGGTTGAAAAGAGGCCACGGGCGGCAAAATCCCCGATATTGGAGTTCCCTGTTGTTCCAAATCCTGCTCGGATTTTCAGAACGTCGATGAAGCTTACATCAAAGAAGTCTTCCTCGGTAATCGTCCAGGCACCTGAAAAGGACGGGAAGAAACCCCATCGAGTATCGGTACCGAATCGGGAGTGACCGTCGTATCGAGCCGTAAAGGAGAAGAAGTATTTCTCGTCGTAGTTATATTTTGCATTACCAAAGTAACTTCCCAGTCTCCATTCCGTATTGGAACCAGCGGCTGAAGCCGGTGTAGAGGTGGCACTCAGCACTTTAAAGAACGTTCCGGGAAATCCTTCACCGGTTACCAACTGGTTTTCGGAAAACCGCCGGCGATACTCACCGCCAATAAAACCGGAGACGTTGTGCACATCGTCAAACGTATACCGGGCATTTGCCGTCGCGTTCAGCGTTGTATTTTCAACAGTTCTGTTTACAAAGTTGAGGAATCCGCCCTGTGCAGGTCGCACAATCGGGGAGTCGAATCGCTCATCTTCTGTATTCCTGAAGTCAATACCGGCAAGAGCACTAACATCGAGCCAGTCCGTAATGCGATAGTTCAGATTCGTATTCGCGATGATCTGAAGCGTCGTTACATTACGCTCAACTTCATCCCGAACAGCTGCCGGATTATTTCCAAGACCGAAGTTTGTATTGGGATTGTAGGACCCATCTTCAAGAAATGGGAAGCTGAATGTGGGTTCAAACATCGCCTGAGATGGCGGACAGTTAATAAAGTTCCCATCCTGGCAAACACCGAACTGGTTGTTTCGTGACAAGTTCAGATTCAGCGACGTCGTAAAGCGATCGTTCACCTGGTGGTCGATATTAGATCGAACGCCGAGTGCCGTAAAGTCTGTGTTAAACGCCGTTCCTTCCGTATCCTCATACCGTCCTGAAAGATAGAAACTTGTGGTTTCATTACCTCCGGATGCAGAAACGCTGTATTTCTGGGTTACCCCGTCATCGAAAACTAAATCTTGCCAGTCTGTATTTGCAAGATCATCGCTTCCCGGAGGAGTACCAAAATTAGCTTTTAAAAAGTTCTCATACAGATTGCGTCCATCTTCAATAGAGGGGACCAGGCCGTTTAAGAAACGGGCTTCTCCGAGGTAATCTAAATACTGATCTGTGTTTATATAGTCCACACCACCTGCAATTGACCGGACACCGGTTTCGGCACGTGCCGTCACCTGCGTACGACCCTGCTGGCCACGTTTGGTTGTGATAAGAACAACACCTGCAGCAGCCTGCGCACCATAGATGGCGGCGGAGGAGGCATCTTTCAGCACCTCGATAGATTCAATATCATTTGGATTAATAGCATTCAGCGGTGATGTACTTGTAATGCCGGATTGGTTAGAAAATGACATCTGCACACCGTCAACAATATAGAGCGGCTCGCCATTGGCATTAATCGATCCCGTACCTCGGATAGAGACACGAAATGCTCCGCCTGGGTTACCGGATGTTGCCGTTACTTGTACACCGGCAGCACGTCCCTGTAGAAGAGATTCTGTGTTTTGCAGGGGCACATCCTGAATGTCTCTGGAGCGGACACTACTAATAGAGCCCGTGAGTTCGCGCTTGCTCGTTGCAGCATAGCCCGAAACAACAACTTCGTCGAGGCCTACGGCTCCAACTTCCAGTTCAATATTTACTACGAGTTCCTGGCCCGCCTGTACGTTAATTGTCTGCCTGTAGGTATTATATCCTACAAAGCTGGCAGTTAATGTATAGGATCCTGCCGGAACGTTCGATATTTCATAATTACCGTCTACATCCGATACAGAACCTCGTTCCAGTTCCTGTAATAAGATGTTTGCACCAGGCACAGTTTCGCCTGATTCGGCGTCTGTTACAACACCCGTGACTGTTCCCACCTGGGCGAGAGCAACCTGGGACGTAAGCAGCACCATGGTTATTACGGTCAGTAACTTTTTAAACATACGTAACCTCAATTATTATTTGTGTTTATTCATTTAATACATGGAATTTTCGGGTATCACCAAAAAATTCCAGTCAGTAAGTAAGCAATATTTTAACTCAAATGAAATAAAAATGTAACGTTTTTTTAACCTGCGTGATCTTCAGGGCCCTTTCTTTTTTAGCTTCTGTCCTCTTAAAACTTCAAAATAGCGCTATCTCATTGATTATCTTGTGTTTTTTTGATCTTTCCCCTGCATTTCTACCAATTTTGCAGACGGTTAAAACCGATTCACAGATGCCGGATGTAACCGCTTTCAGAAAAAATGTTATACATTTTCACCCCTCGTTTTTGCGCTTTTGCAGTCATATGAAAGGGTGAAAGGCAACGAATCTTAGTTCTGTAACCAACCCGGCAACCAATTCCCGGACTGCAAAACGGACATCTCTCCGAGACTCGCATTATGAATTTCGGTTAGATTCGCAATTAGAGAAAAAGAAAAGTCCCCCTTTTCCAAAGGGTAATTCAGGGGGATTTCAGCAGTTTTATTCCGTGATGGTAAAATTCTCCTCTCTCGTCAACAAAACCTCATCATCGGGTGAGATAAACGTAAGCTTCAGGGTATACTCCCCCTCATCCAGCTCTTCTCCCACAATTTCCAGTGTTTGTGAAAATCGGGGATTATCTTCAGTATTTTCTATCGTAACCGACGGTCCCCCGCCGCCAAAACGTACCAAACGCCCAATCCAGGACCTGTCTCGTTCTATTTCATAGGTAAGCGTAAACGAGTAGAGGCCCTCTTCATCCCGAGGCACATTGTAAGCTTCGTAATAAAAATTCAGATTCCTATTTTTCGGTATCTCTTTATCGTGGGCAATCGTCAGCCGGCTTTCGCCGCCCTCCTCAATCTCTGAGAATCCAAAAATGATATCGGAGGCCGCAAATCCACTGTTTTCCAGGAGCTCATCAACTTCAATCTCTGATGAACCGATCCCTTTCAGATGGTTCCTGAATGGCGTCTCATCCGCAATTGCCGGGTTGTCGTACTCTTCCCTGTTGTGAAGCTCAAAATCTGCCTCCATCCTCTCCAGGTCGTCTGTGTGTCGCACCGTCAGCATGTTGGCGTCGTACCCGGTGAAATCTTCGCTCTCATCCTGCTGAAAGCCAACCGTATCATACAGAACATCCACAGGGCTGCCGGAGGTGTTGTAGGTACGCAGCCTGTTAATTATTTCATATTTGTCGTAAGATATTTTGGCCACGCGATTATGGGTGCGAAGCTCATCATAGGCAACCGCCTCTTCCGGGTCAGCTTCAAGATACACCCTCAGGTATGGATTCATCTCCTCATCAAAAAACCGGTATGCGTACAGGTCGGAAGGAACGGTAAAGAGATTATTCACCTCTTCCGATCTCTGCCGGGGCGCCCTCCCCTGCCTGCGTTTGAACCGGGCCGAGTTGATATGCTGAAACTGCCGGGCGATGGAGCTGCTCAGCCGCATCGACTTATTCATGTAGCGATCCATCATGTAATCGTACCTGGAGCCGAAATATTCATCCACCGTGGCCAACTGCCGGTAGTACATCAGCTGAAGTACCAGCCCGGGAGGAACCACTTCACTGCCCCCCATGATGGTTCGTTCGTTCTCAAACGCAACATTCGACTCATCCTCGTCATTTGAATCACCTGGCCTGCCCGGGCCGGACTGGTTTCCCTGATTCAGCAAGGCAACGTTCGACGGGCGGTTCCGGCCGGATGTATTGAAGGCACCAGAGGGGACAAAATCGTCCACCGATTCCATTAGCTTCATGGTTCTGGACCCTGTTGAATTCCCAAACACATAGAGCACATTATCCCTGTTATTGGAAAGATCGGTATAGACCCACACTTCGTACGTCGGGTAATTATGATAGGACCGCACCATATAGATTGTATTCATGAGGGAACCGGCATTGACCGCACTGCCGGCCGATCCGCCCCCGCCTCCGTCACTCATTCGGGTTGAGAGCACATATTCGGCAAACCCGGCATTATATAATAGAGTCCCGTTTCGTGTATCGTCAGGCCGCCCGAATCGCAGGTAGATCTCACCGCGGTCATCATAGGCGTGCCGTCGGTTCGTTTTGTAGTTTTCTGTTACGTAATTACACCGCTCCCAGTGTTCAATCAGCCGCTCGTTGTAGGTGCCTGTGACCGTTACCCGCATAGATTCCCAAAACTCTGCCAGCTCGCTGAACACCTGCGGATCTCTGTTTTCCGCCAGGGATTCGAGCTGTTCTGCTTTTTTATGCTCCATCAAAGGCCGCATAAATTCAATATCTTCAATTAGCAGTTCAGCAGCTTCATCGCTCACCGTATCGGACTCAAGGCCCCGGTAGTATAGTTCACTGGCCTCTTCATAGCGATCCCGTATATCATGGGCCGTTACCGTTTTTAAAAAATAGAGTCCTATCCGGTAGTCGGGTTCCGCAGACTCTGCTGCGGCCGACCAAATTCGTACTGCTTTCTCTGGGTTTTCATTTTCCAGGGCTTCAAGCCCTAACGTCAACGGATCCCTTTCGGGCTGTTCGGCCCCTGCGGGTATTGAATGAACCAGCAGAAGGGTAAGCAGCATGAAGAGTATTCGCTTGTAGCATTCTTTCATAAGCGGGTTTAACCTTACGTACATAAATTATTTGAGTCACATATATAAAACTGTCTAAACCGGTCTTTATTTTTAAAAAATTTTATCGCCCGGTGATTTTTGAATGAAGAAATTATTGAACACTTCTCGGGATACCGGCCGGCAGCCGGGTCAGAACTTCATAATTCAGGTTATTGCTCATCTCCCCGAACGATGCCACTGTGATCTCCTGGCCATTTTGCTTTCCGATCATCACAACTTCATCTCCTTTTTTTGCCGCCGGCATATCGGTCACCTCTACCGTAAGCATATTCATATTTACGATACCGACCACCCGGGCACGTTCTCCGTTAATCAATACATAGCCGGTATTGGTTAAGTTCCGGCCAAAGCCGTGGGTATAGCCGATAGGCACGGTAGCGATGCGAATTTTACGGCTTGTTAAAAACACATTGCCGTAGCCAATAAACTCTCCCTCTCCCACCCACTTTGTGCTCATGATCTCGCTTTTCCAGTTCATCACCCGTGCAAGCGGATCTTCAGCAAATGACCTGTTTTGTTTAAGAATATGCATGTAGGTCTCCCGGCTTGGCCAAAAGCCGTACTGTGCAATTCCGATCCGGACCATATCGTAATGCATCTCGGGGTAGGTCAGAAACGCCGCTGAGCTTGACGCATGAATCAATGGCATTTTGGGGAAAATTCTTCCGGCCAGGTTCAGTGCTTCCCGAAATTTTTGATCCTGGTTGTGAATCCTGTAGTAGTTTGCCACACTTTCGGCTCCCGCGTAGTGTGTGCAGATACCTTTTAGTTCAAGCCGGTCTGTTCTTCGGTTCACAAGTTCAAAAACCTCTCCCCACTCCTCCTCTTCAAAGCCTGTGCGGTTCATGCCGGTCTCGATCTGCAGATGTATTTTCGCCTTCTTGCCGATTCGCCCGGCGGCTGACACTGCTTCTTCAAGCCGGTCTTTTTCAAAGACGTAGAACTCCACGCCATTCTCTACAGCCCACTCCAGCTCATCGTTTCGGATCATGCCCATAATCATGATATCGGTAGATTCTCTGGTTTTAAACTGGAGAGCCCCGTGGGCTTCATCTGCACTGAAGACTGAAAAATGGTCCACTCCAAACGTCTCGGCCATAGGAATATAGGCAGAGATGCCATGGCCATAGGCATTTCCCTTTATCACAGCTGAATATTTCAGGCCTTTTCTTCCGCGCGATTTCAGAAACTCAAGGTTATTCTTAAGTGCGGATTTGTCCAGTTCAATATATGATGGTCTCAAAAATTTTGATTTCATGTCAGGTGTCTGTTAATCCATTCGCAGAACAGAGACACTCCGGTCTCGATCAGGTCATCATCAAAATCGTACATTTCAGAGTGCAGCGGCGGTGTGTTCGTTCCGGCGCCGAGTCCAAACAGCGTAATGGGGCAGGTTCGCCTGAACTCACCAAAATCCTCGCTCCAGGCGATGGGCCGGTCCAGCGTTTCCGTATCCACATTCAGCGAGCCGGCAACTGTTCTGAGCCGTTCCACGCCATCGATATCATTCACGGTAGCTGCAAATGGCTCCTTCTTTTCATACTGTATAGTTCCCGAAAACTCATTGCGGGCCGTGTTTATTTTTTTCTCAATCTGCCCGATGAGCGACTCCACATCTTCATCTGCCTCCGCACGAATGGTGATGCCCATCTCCCCGCTGCCGGGATTTATGCCAAATGCAGGCTCCCCCACTTTCACGTATGTTGTTGTCATCACGCAAAAACCTTCACTTTTTGAAAGATCATCTTTAATGCTTTCAAGGTCCATGATGAATTTCGACATCGCGACGGAGGGATTTATGCCCTCTTCCGGGTAGGCCGCGTGACTCGATTCACCGCGGAACGACACTTTGATTCCAACAGACGCCAGCGCAAACGTATCACTCTTTATATATACCGTATTTTTTTTGTACCCGGGGAGATTGTGCAGGGCAATCCCCCTGTCGATCGATAGCTTTGAAAATGTTTGATCCTCAAGCATCCGCGCCGCGCCCTCACCTGTCTCTTCCGAGGGCTGAAACAGGAGCATGACACGTCCGCTTGAGGGCCTGTTCATGTTCAACCATTCGGCAACACCCAATACAATAGCCATATGCCCGTCATGGCCGCAGGCATGCATACGGTAGCGAGTTTGTGATTTATGCGGAATATCGCTCTGTTCATCTATCGCCAGTCCGTCAAGCTCAGCACGAATCATCATGGTTTCGCCCGCATCCGGATCTTTTCCATTATATATGGCAACGATTCCATTTCCGCCGATACCTTCTATAATGTCATCGGGATCTGTTTTGCAGAGCTGATGTTTTATATACGCCGCCGTCTTCTTTTCTGAGCCCGATACTTCTGGCATGGTGTGGAGCTCTCGCCTAATCTTTTTCAGTTTTTCCAGATGTTGGCTTTCGAGCATGTTAAAATAACATTGGGGTTTGTCTTGATGATGCTCCGGTTGACGAGATGGAGACGATTCGAAATGTACTAAAAATAGATCATCTTCACAGTCTGTTTAACAGGTTTTGTGTTACGCAGCCACCACGGTTCTCCAGGCCGTCAATATTCACATACCGCAATTCATCCTCAAATGAACTACCTCTGGGACACAAGTTCACCCAGAATCCTTGCCGGGTCCGGATAGATTCGAAGAGCCTTCTCCCGGTCTTTTTCCTCCACCACCCCCGGCATATCCGCCTCCCCGGGATCTCTGTAGCTCAACTGGTAGTGCAGGTGGGGATGCCAGTTTCCATTTTCATTCCTGTCGCCCAGCCAGCCAATCACGGTACCGGCCTCCACATCCTCACCCGGACCAAATTTTTCCAGTGAGCGAAGCGACAGGTGCCCGTAAAGAGCGTAGAGTGTACGGCCTCCAACAAGATGTTTAAGCACGACGGTTCCGCCATAATTTCCCTCCTGGTTGTGATTGGCCGTGTATGCCACAACAGCCTCAAGAGGTGCAAATACGGGCTCTCCGGCCGGCGCCCAGATATCGACTCCCATATGAATATTCCGCCTGTTTTCGTACTGCGGTGCCGTGTACATATTCTCCCGCTTTTCGTTATATCCGCCAATTCCCCATCCATCTTTGAGCATCTGGGGAGTAAATCCATCCGTAAGATCTACTGCAGGTATAGATTCGAAAGGAGGTTTCATAATTGGCATGGCGATATGATCTGTTCTACACATTTTTTTAGATCTAATTTAACATATCAGGCCGTTTCCTGACCACTGCTTTTGGTGGTATTTGACAGATGTAAGAATCGAACTGAGGTTATTACATCATCCTCTGACAAGGGACTTATTTTTTGAACGCGAAGCACAAGCGGAGTGACCCATGGAGGGACGTTCATCGATTTTCAAAAATCATTTGATACACTCCTCCCGGGTTCGCAGGCCTTCACTCTGCAGGAATTATTGATGTCATTTCTCAGGAATCACACGAAGGTTTATAATCACAATCAACATCTTCTCCAGTGGGTTCCGCCTAATTCACGGTCTATGGTTCTCCAATTCGGTAAAAAGGAGTCCATCAGCCGGTAAAATCGCCTGCTATGCGGGCGCTCCAGCAGATGCGTCATTTCGTGTACAACAATATATTCAAGAACCTTTGGGGCCCGTTTTGCCAGTTCCAGGTTCAGCCAGATCCGCCCGGCACGCGTATTGCAGGTCCCCCACCGGGTTTTCATCTTTTTAACGCCCCATTCGTTTACCTTTACATTCACCACCGGCTCCCATTTTTTTATGAGCCCGGGAATCCTGCTTTTTATGCTTCGACGATACCATTCGCGCATGATAGGTTCCCGTTCGTGTAAGTCGCACCCCTTCTGAATGGCCATATGGATTTGCTGATCGTTCACCCCTATGGAAAATCGTTCAGCCCCATGCGTTAGGATTAATGTATGGGGCCTGCCCCAAATGTAATGCATGGAACCCTCATGAAAGTGCGGATCCGGTTTCCTCTTTTTTATTCCCGGATCATTCAACTGTTTTTTGATCCAGCTGGCCCGTGAATTGGCGAATTTCTTTATTTCATGATCCGGAATATTTTTCGGGCTTGATATACGTACCTTCCCAAGTGAGGGGTAGGCCACAATCCGCAAATGCTTTACACTCTTTTTTGTAACCTCAATGGGTATATCGTCTACTGTTATTTGAAAGACTCTGTTTTTACTCATACAGCCACGTTTAACAACCGAAAAATTTTACTTGCTCAACGGTACGAATTTTTCCAGATCATATTCATCAAAATTTTGTTACCTGGACAAACAAGATTAGCACTTTAAACAGACAATATGCAGATTACAGATTTTTCAAACATAGCCCATCAACAGTGGATAATCGTCAACGACGGGGTGATGGGCGGGAATTCTTCATCCCAGTTCCAGATCAACAGCGATGGGAATGCCGTCTTTCTTGGAACTGTCTCACTTGCCAATAACGGCGGATTTGCTTCGGTTAAAAATCATGAACGGATCCGTCTTGACGGCTACAGCGCCATTGAACTGCGGTTGAAGGGAGACGGGAAACGATACAGTTTCAGACTTCAAACGGGAGAGGCCGGAAATATTCACCAATGGTCGTACGAGCAGCGTTTCGATACCCGTACGATGGAGTGGATGACCGTTACACTTCCCTTCTCCGGCTTCAAACCAACCTACAGGGGCCGCACTCCGGATGTTCCCGCTCTTGACCTGAACAGCATCATGCGCTACGGTTTTTTAATCAGCGATAAACAACAGGGAGACTTCAGGCTGGAGATCGATCATATATCGGCCTCTCGCTAATACCTCTGCCGCCATCTTCCCCTCGCTACAGATCAGATTAGAATGGAAGCGGAATCCACGCTGATGATGGAAATAGCCCGGTCAGTGCCAGAACCGCAATGACAAACGTTCCCATGACAATGGCACCGGCCGGCGGATCAACGTGGGTATCGCCGTGCGAAAAGAAAATCCGTTGAAAAACTTCTCCGAATATAGCAGCCAAAAATCCGAACAAGGCGCCGATAAGAAGCATAGATCCAAGAGCAAATCCGGCATACTCACCGCCTGTTGCCGCCACAATGGCCGTGCTGCCAATGAGTGATATATGGTGCGTAACCGGGAATCGTTCAACCCCGAGGTTTAAAAAGAGTAGAGTTGCGGCACTGATGCCAAACGGCAGAAATACGCTTCCCGTGGTATAGGTAATAAAAGCCGCCAGGGTTCCCACTACCAAGCCGAGAATTGATACATCCGCCCATTTGTACTGATGACCGAGCCAGGGCTCAACCAGTAAACGTTGCTTTGTCTCTCCCGGGGCTTTCGCTTCCCTGAGTTCTTCGCCTTCAAATGGCATCATGTTCATCACACCCCTTTTTGCTTTTCCAACAATAGGATACCCCAAAAACAGGCGGTGAGCAAACGCCGAGAGCACAACACCAACGGCGATCGGATCCCAGGGCAGGCCAAATGTTGCCGATAGTGTCGTGATCCAGTAACCCAAAATCCCAAAAAGACCTCCTACGATCAGTACATCCGGTTTGGGCCCCTGGGCATAGGCTATATTTTTTGCTTCATGATAGGGGAAGCCGGTATCCATGTATCCTTTCTTCGCCGCGTAGGCGGATGCCGCCGCCCCGGCTGCAAAACTAATGTGGGGCCCAAAAACGGGGCCAAACCCAAGCTGACCCGTGATAGCCTGAGCCTGTTCAAGCGTTGCGGGATCAAAACCGGCAACCCCGGAGAGATCTCCTGCCAAAATTTTTATTCCCTCTCCTAACATGACTAAAAATCCAGTAAAAATGAATGCAGGCAAAGCGCCAATTGCAGCTCCAAATGCTCCGCCTGCAAATGCTGCAAGTAACATTCCCAACCACCATAACTCTGCTAACTCAGCCATAACTCGAAAGGATTTAATTCAAATTTACTCTGCTTAAATAAATAAAAATATTTCTGAGAAAGGCAAAATTTGTGATCTTTTTTTTATCCTTAAATCATTAAGAACCAATAGAATACAAAGATTTTATACGATCATTAGTGATAGAGTACTGAGAATGGGTTCACTTGATGAGCTGACCTTCAGACACCATTTTGTATATGTGTGTTATTTCACCGGCATGCAGAAAAAAACACGGCTGCTCAGAGGCTCGGCCCCGATTTGAAAACATATCTTTTCATCCTGAGTAAATATTCCCCGATCGGAAATTGAAACTGCTTTGCCTTTTTACTCGAAAAGTTTTTTATCGGGACGTACGGTTATCACCGGTTTTTTTACGTATTGCGCCACTTTTTCAGCCGTGGAACCGAGAATCAGGTGGGCAAACCCGCTGTGTCCGTGCGTTGCCATCACCACCAGGTCGGCATGATCTGCTGTATAGGACTCTATTTCGTAGTGAGCAGAGACTCCTTTCTCTACCTTGGTCTGCAAGGGAATACTGCCGCTTTCACCTTTACCCGTAATCGTCACCATATCCTCGAATGAGACCCCCGACCGCCGTACATGAATCGATTCTATTCCTTGTTCTGCAAGGAAGTCATTCAACCGGGTGATGACATTTTCGTATACAGCTACCACTTCTTCTTTTCCCGGACTTGGTATATTACCTGTCGCCGTGTTACCGTAAAGCTCCATGACCCGGTAGAGTGTAAGCCGGGCGCCAAAAACATCGGCAAGGGCAACCGCCATAGGAAAGGCTGCAAAAGAGAGCATGGAGCCATCGGTGGGAACGACAATATTATCAATCTGCTGCTCATTCAGCCGTCCCTCGATTGAAAACACCGGAATTTTTGATTTCCGTATTACTTTTTCTGTCGTACTTCCGCGCATTAACTTGGTCTGATCGATCCCTTTTGCACCGATCACGATCATATCATAATTCTGTGACGATGCATAGCGGGCGATAGCTTCGGATGGTTTCCGTTCAATCAAGACTTTAGCCTCTCCCATTGATTCTTTCTTCAAATACTGGCTCATCGCCTTTTTTAGCTTATGCTCCGACTCCTCGTAAATTTTTGGGTAGACGTCTTCATTGATATCAATGGGAGTTCCCAGCCGCCTGGCACTATCCGCGAGATATTTAATCGTAGGCACAACGTGGAGAAAGTCAACCTTCCCTCCAAAGGTATCCGCAAGTTTTTGTGCCGCCGCATATGCACTTTCCGCCCCTTTTGAAAAATCCGTTGGAACCAAAATTTTGTTAAAACGAATCATAACTTCCTCCATCTTTGTGGTTCTCTTTTCTTTTAAGAAATCTACAAATCTATTGTGAATATTTTATGTAAATCACTGGTTATCAATTGATTCTGATTAAGTGCGGCGCAGGTACGAAACCACCAGGATCATCATCAATCCCCCCGCGATTCCGCCTATTCCGCCACCGATATTTACGTCCTCCCGGGCGGTTGAAGGGAAAAAGGGGCGTGAGGTTACCAATTTCTTTGATACCCTCTCGATCTCCACTCGTTTTCCCCCGTCTGAACCTTCTTCAGGGTTGATAATTTTGCCAACCCGGCGATACTCCGGCCGATTTGAATCGGTCTGTTCACGTAGAAGCTGCTGAACTTCCGGGGATGAATAGTCCAGCACTTCCACGGACCGTACAGTTTCTTTAAACTCACGCTCCTGGTAGGGCCAAATAACATAGAGCGAACCAACTAAAAAGCCGATCAGCACAAGCAGGGTTGTGGCGTGATATCGGCTCAGAAGCCAGGATAAAAGCCTCGAAAACAGGATGATCCCGATGAGGGCACCGCTAAAAAAGGGAGCCAGATTTAACAGTGCGGCCAGCGTGTCTGACGAGCCGATACTGCCCAGCTGTTCCAGGATATAGTCGTACTGGCGAAGAATAAGCAATAGGTAAGAGCCCGATATTCCGGGTAAAATCATGGCACAAATGGCAATAGCCCCGCTCAGCATCACAAACCAGGCGGTGGAGGGAGTGTCTGTGGGAACGAGAGTCACCACCCAAAAACCAAAAAGGGTGCCGCAAAGCAGCGGAATGGCGTTGGCCCATCCCCGTTTTTCGGCAGGAATTTCAACAACAATTAAAAATATTGAGCCCAGAATCAGTCCAAAAAAGAGACCGTACACAATTTCCGGGTGAGTGAACATATAGACCTGGAGCGGCACAATTTTTGTGAAAAACGCAACGGCAGCCAGGATCCCTGTGAATAGCAGCAGAAGAAATTTCCAGTGAAATCCCTCAAAAACCTCTTTTAATCTGAACGTCAAAATCCGTTTTAAAAATTTGCCGTCCGCACTTCGTATGGCATGGATCAGCCGGTCGTAAATTCCGGTGATCAGCGCCATTGTTCCGCCACTTACACCCGGTACAATATCCGCCGAGCCCATCAAAAATCCTTTTAGAATAAGGTACGGCGACTCTTTCCATTCCGTTTTGTCGGTTGTTGGTGATGACTCTTTTTCTTTGTTATCCAAGATTCGGGTGTTCGGTAGGTTTGATTTTCAAAAAAGGGTACGGATCAAATGGATGGTATTCAAGACTAATCGAGGGCGTCCTGCGGATAATATCTCATGGCTTTCATAAATGACCAGGTACTTCCGGCACTGCAGACCATCATAACGGTAAACACAGCTTTTGAGGCACCATAACTGCCAGTATACACACTATCCATCAGCCAGCCGGCCAGCGGGGGACCAAGTCCAAATCCTGCAATGCTGATAACAAACAGGTAGAGACCGCCTGCCAGCGCTCGTTGCTCGGACTGCACGAGGTACTGCATCAGCGCTGCGGCCACGCCGTTATAAGAGGATGAAAAGAGCACGCCGATTCCAAGCATGATGTATGCCGTATCCGCATTTTCAGTAAACAGCCCGGCGGCGTAGAATGGAAGGCCGGCCAGTGCTGCAAACACGCCCATCCAGAAGCGCCGAAAAGCGGCCGCCTGCGCAAGATAATCCGCCACTCTGCCCGATAGAATAACCATCCCCGATACGCCGAACAGAAACCAGCCGTAGTGTGGTGTAAGGTCCGGCCGCTGAAAGACATCATTAAAAACGGTTCCCACAAAAGCCAGCACAGTATATCCCGTACAGGCGAGCAGTGAAAATCCGGCCAAATGCCACTGAATGGTTTTTTTACCAAGTAGTTCCTTCAGATCAGCCAGGAATCTGTTTGGAGAGTGACGGATGATGCTCCGATCCGGTTCCTGAATAAACCACACTACAAACGGGAAAAGCAAAACTCCCGGAATTCCCACCGCAACAAGGGCACTCTCCCAGCTATAGTGTGCGGCAATGGTTCCGCCTGCCAGGAATGATAATCCAATACCCAGGAAAATTCCGCTGGCATACAGAGAAAAAATGGTTGCTCTTTTTTTTGGTGAAAACAGGTCGGCAAGAAGAGAATAGACAGCAGGACTTAATGTTGCCTGGCTCAGGCCAACAACCAGCCGGGCAGCCACAAGTAAGGCAAACGATGTGGCAAACCCGCTCAAAATAGTCATCAGGCTCCAGGTGAAAAGGCCGGCGGCAATCATCCATTTTCGGGAAATTCGGTCGGCCAGTCGCCCCATCGGGATTCCGGCAAAAGCATAAATTACCGAAAATGCAGTGCCATACAGCAGCCCTACCTGGACATTACCAAGGGTGAACGCTTCACGGATATCCACGCCTAATACCGCCATTATCTGGCGGGTAAAAAAACTATTAATGTAGACGAGCGTCAGTAGAATGAGCGCACCGTAGGCCGCCTTTTTTTTCATGTGCTAAACATAGGAAAAATTGACCTTAGTATCCCTCGATTCTATTTTTAATCGATTCGTAACCCATTTACCTTTGTGGTGTTTAACGTAATCACGTATGATCCTTCTTTATGAGTAAAACCAAATTACCCCGAAAGTCGAAGGAGCAGCTACAACGGGCCCGCAATCTGTTAGATGACCTCTATACACACTACCCGGATCCCCACTGCGAACTGGAGCACAATAATCCATTTGAACTGTTAATCGCCACAATTTTGAGTGCTCAGTGTACCGACGTACGTGTCAACAAAGTGACTCCGGCACTTTTTGATGCCTATCCCACACCGGAAGCTATGGCTGGGGCCCCGCTTGAGGATCTTGAGGAACTGGTCAGAACCACCGGGTTTTACAGAAATAAAGCAAAATCTTTAAAAGAAGCCTCCCAAACCATTGTTGAGGAGTTCGATGGCGAGGTACCGCAAACTATGAACGAGCTTTTAACTCTGCGTGGTGCCGCTCGTAAAACAGCAAACGTTGTTTTAGGGAATGCATTCAACAAAAATATTGGCGTGGTGGTAGACACCCATGTAAAACGACTTGCCAACCGTTTCGGACTTACCCGCGAAAAGAAGAACACCAATAAAATTGAAAAACATCTGATGGCACTATTTCCTCAAGAGAGCTGGACGGATTTGTCTCACCTGATGATTCATCACGGCCGAAACGCCTGCAAAGCACGTATCAGTGATCCTCCGGATCATCCCATCTGCATCAGATATGGCAAAAAATGTGAATGCTGGAAAATGAGGGGACAAAAATCGTGAGAAATCAGCTATTCAACTCTACAACATCTGCCGTACCCCCGCTGCGCCGGGATATCCAGGTTATCCCTGTCACTGATAACGGCCGGGACCTGCTGCTGTTCGTCGATCCGCGAAAGATAGCCCCGCAAGGGTTTGCGCTCGATGCATCCGTTCAGCCGCTGCTCTCACTGGTTGACGGCCGGCGATCCGTATCCACTATTGCCGGTCATTTTACAAAGGATATCTCAGCGGATCAGCTGCTCGATTTTGTACAGATGCTGGATCAGCAGAGGCTGCTGGAGAGTCGCTTTTTCACCACATCCGTTAACCGGGTTGAAGAGGAGTTTGAGAATTCTGACACCCGCCCGCCCGCACTTGCCGGTTCAAGCTACCCTGCTGATGCAGGCGAACTGCACGATTTCATGGAGCGAACCATGAGTCTTGCCGATGATGTAACCGATCCGCCCTCCGGAGTGAAGGCGCTCTACGCACCCCATATCGACCTTCGGGTTGGCTCCAAACAGTACGCCGAAGCTTTTTCTAAGCTCAGGCACCTGGCACCTCGCCGGGTGGTCATCCTGGCCACATCGCACTACAGCGGCTACTATCCGCAAACGTACGACGACTACCCGTTTATTGGGTCTGCGAAAGATTTTGAACTGCCGGGGAGTACTATTCCGGCGGATCGTACAGCACTTGACTTCCTGGCAGATGCCGGTGTCTCTGCCGGGTTTACTCTCAGCGATCGGGCACATCGTATTGAACACAGTATTGAAACACACCTTCTGTTCGCCAACCACATCTGGTCACACCCGTTCTCGGTGGTCCCAATTCTTGTGGGCGGGCTCGACGAGCTTTTCTACAAGCCCGACGGTGACCTCGGAACGAAAGTGGAGCTTTTTTCCGAACGGTTGCGCCAGCTCGACACCGGTGACACTCTCTTCCTGATCAGCGGAGACTTGTCGCACGTGGGCAAAAAGTTCGGAGATACCGAACCGGCAGCTGCGATGAGAAAGAATGTAGAATCGTTCGATGCCTCGTTTATCAAAACGGCCCTGGCCGGCAATCAAAAATCCATGCTTCAGACGATCGCCAAAGAGTATGATGCCTACCGGGTCTGCGGGTTTCCACCGCTTTACTCTTTTCTCTCCGCTTTTCCGGGTCGTACCGGTCAGAAACTGAACTATCACTGGTGGGATGAGAGCGAGCGGGAAAGTGCCGTGTCGTTCGGATCAATTTTGTATTGACTCCCTGTTGCCTGCAGCTCCCGGACGTCACCACATGCCCAAAACAGTTCTCTTGTAAAGCAGCAGAACCATCTACAGTTTTCCAAACATACTTCTGAATTTCAGAGCCCAAACGCGCCAAATCGCCTCCCGTACAATGGACTTCGACATTTTAGACACTCCTTCCTCGCGCTCCCTAAAAATGATGGACACCTCTTTGAGCCTGAAACCCGCCTTCCAGGCCCTGTAATGTATTTCAATCTGAAATGCATACCCGTTCGATTTGATCTCCTGAAGGTCTATTTTTTGGAGTACCTTTTCATGAATACATTTAAAGCCGGCCGTGGTATCTTTTACCGGCAGCCCGGTGATAAAGCGAGCATACATATTTGCAGCAAATGAAAGGATGAGGCGGCTCAGCGGCCAGTTGACTATACTGATTCCCCGGCAGTAGCGCGATCCGATGGCAACGTCTGCTTCGCCCCGTTCTACGGGTTCCACCAGGAAGGGGAGATCATCGGGGTTGTGCGAAAAATCTGCGTCCATTTCACAGACAAACTCGTACCCGTGGGAGAGCGCAAATCTGAATCCCGAAACATACGCCGTACCGAGTCCGCGTTTGCTTCCTCTCTCAATGAGATGAATCCGTTCCGGGTATTTATCTTTTAATTCCTTCACGATATCCGCGGTACCGTCAGGTGATCCGTCATCAACAATCAGCATATCGATCCGTTTAGGTAGCGCAAGGACGCGCTCCATCAGCCGGCCGATATTGTGGGCCTCGTTGTAGGTAGGTATGATGACTATTGCTCTCCCCATTGGTTTACTGCCCCTTTGCTCTTACCATTGAAAACAGAGTGTTGATTAAAATCTTAAAATCCATCCGCAGCGACATATTTTCAACATAGAAAAGATCATATTTTGTCTTCTCTTTCACATCATCCAGGGAGCTGTCGTATTTCCATTTTACCTGTGCCCATCCCGTTATTCCGGGCCGAACCCTGAGCCTGCGGCTGTAGAGCGGAATGTCGTTTTTGAACTGCTCCACAAAATAGGGCCGTTCAGGACGCGGCCCTACGAGACTCATCTCGCCCTTGAGTACATTATAAAACTGGGGGATTTCATCGAGACGTGTTTTGCGCAGAAGCGCACCAACGGCTGTGATGCGCGGATCATTTTCGGAGGCCCAGGTCGGTCCTGTTTCCGCTTCGGCATCGTTTTGCATTGTCCTGAATTTATACATGGTGAACAGTTTACCATTTTTTCCGACCCGCTTCTGGGTGTAGATAACCGGGCCCGATGAATTCCATTTAATGGCTACAGATATAATAATAATCAGCGGCAACATCACAATCAGTACAGTAGATGCAATTACCAGATCCATCAGGCGTTTTGTAAATTTTTCCCAGGCCGGCATCAGGTCGGGAGATATTTCAATGAGCGGCAGCCCAAAAATTTGGTTGGTTTTATTCAGGCCGCTCACCAGCTGGTAAAAATCGGGCAGCAGCTTCAGTTTAACATCCGGGTTATTAACCCTGCTGAGTACTTTCACCAGGTCGCCTCGTTTTTCAGGTTCAAGAGCTACAATAAGATCCTGGATCTCCATTTCATTAATAATCCGGTTAATATCGTCCAGATTGCCCATAATCTCATCCTTGTCTACCTGCAGGGGCTGATCCTCAAATCCGTTTGGCACATGGATAAAACCCACCACCTGCATTCCGAGAGATTTATTACGGCCGAGGTCGTCGTAGGCCGAAAGAGCATTTTTTCCCGTCCCGATAATCAGTGTTCTGTGTAGCCCTTTTCCCCTGAGTGCATAAAACCGTTGAATGCTGCGGATCACAAACCGGTTGATCGTAATCGTGCCCCCCAGCAGCAGCGCATAGATCGCAACGCTTGAAAAGGCATCTGTCACCTTTAAGTTTCCATCCAGGGAGACATAAAAATAGAGAACCAGCGTGCCGATGGCCGTGGCCCTTGCCACTTTCAAAAACTCATCAAACCGTGAAATGAGGTATAGTTTTTTATAAAGCCCCATGAGTGAAAATATCAGCAGCCAATAAAGAGTATGAAAAGCACCCAGCACAATCAGGGTGATACGTTCGCTGCTGGCAATACTGGCGGACAGATCTGGTTTCAGGACGGTAAACAGGTACCAGGACATACAGAGTACGAGCCCGTCAAGCAGAGCCGTAAAAAGCGTTTCGCGATTTCGATTTATAGCGGGCAAAGGGTTATCTTGGGCTCAGTTTATACATATTGTCGCCGTTTTGCATTAGCCTGACAATATAAAAGGTAATTTTGGTATTAAACACCCATATTTTTGTTCAAATTAGAGAAAACTTCTTCGTATACAAAAGCCCGTACCGGAATTCTTACAACCGACCACGGCACCATTCAGACGCCAATCTTCATGCCTGTCGGGACGGTGGGAAGCGTAAAAGCGGTGAACCAGGACGACCTTGCGAATAAAGTACAGGCACAAATCATCCTCGGCAATACCTACCACCTCTACCTGCGGCCCGGCAACGACATCATGAAGGACGCCGGCGGGCTTCACTCCTTCATGCGGTGGGATCGTCCCATTCTTACAGATTCCGGAGGGTACCAGATCTTTTCGCTCTCCGACAACCGAAAGCTCGAGGAGAAAGGGGCCACATTTAAAAGCCATCTTGACGGTTCAAAACACCTCTTTACACCCGAAAATGTTGTGGATACCCAGAGAGTGCTTGGTTCGGACATTATGATGATACTCGACGAGTGCCCGCCATATCCCGCCGATCGGAGCTATGTTGAAGAATCAATGGGGTTAACCCATCGATGGGCAAAACGTGGACGCGATGCTTTCCTGGACAGCTCGCCGCTCTACGGCCACCGGCAGCTGCAGTTCGGGATTGTGCAGGGCGGAACCCACAAAGAGCTGAGGAAAGAGTCGTCAGAATTTATGGCATCACTCGATTTTGAGGGTCTTGCAATTGGCGGGCTGAGTGTAGGTGAACCCACGGATTTGCTGTACGAAATCACCGATTTCAACACCGACCACCTGCCAGAAGAGAAGCCACGATACCTGATGGGGGTTGGTACACCCGCCAACCTGCTGCAGTGTGTGGCCCGGGGTGTCGACATGTTCGACTGTGTAATGCCAACACGGAACGCCCGGAACGGCATGATATTTACACGCAATGGGAAGATTAATCTCAGAAATGCAAAATGGAAACATCATCACAAAGCTCTTGATGCCGGATTTCCAAGCGACCTTTGTCAATCCTACAAAATGAGCTACCTCCACCATCTCTTTAAGGCTAATGAACTGCTGGGCCTTGAACTTGCCTCAAAACAAAATCTCACCTTCTATCTGTGGCTGATGAAAACGGCCCGGCAAAAGATCCAGGACGATACGTTTGGCACATGGTTTGAGCAGATGTCTGAAACGGTAGATCAAAAAATCTGATCGTTCCAGAGATCGCTTTTAACAAATTTCCGCCGGCCGGTACCTGAACAGGCTTTGATGAACTACCTCGGGGCAGAGTCCGCGAGGTATTAATTTAGAACCCATAATTTTTTGGTCAATACGTAGCTTATTTTGGAGTGTCCCCCTTCTCCCGCGAGGGATCCCCATGGGAGAAGGGGGCAATGGGAAGTCTCCCCTCGAGAGGCTGTGAGATAATTGATTTCCAAAAAAATCGCACCTAATTAATTTACAAATCCTACCACTTTCAGCGCTTTCAGTCTTTCTGACCCACCCCCGCCCCCTCCCTATCGCTCCGCCAGCCGGCGGATTGACAGGGAGGGGAGCTTCGAAATAAATCTATTTACCTTAAACGTTTAACTGAATCGAAATTTGTTGTCGAATTTCCTCACAGCCTCTCAAGGGGAGTACCACGCGGGTTTTTGTGCGTGGGGTGGGGTGTAATAGGTTAAGTTTCTGAACCAAGTAATTGAAAGTTCTACACTCAGAAAATCATCCCCCGACAGGTGACGGGTTGTTACATCTTGGTGCCTGATTCAAGGCTATCCAAAAGTGCGCCAGTCAGTGACTCTTCCCGAATCAGCGCTTTAAAAAGAATGTCCAGGTCCAGCCAAATAGAGTATTTTTGGAGGTAGTGAAGATGATACTGTTCTCTTTCATGATTTTCTGAGATCCGGTCTCTGTTGATTTGCACATACCCGGTCAACCCGGTGCGGTAGCGATACTCCGGCTGCCGGTTGTCCGAGGGCAGATCTGCAGGTGCGCCGACTAAACTTATCGCGCCACTTAACAGGGCGTTGCAAATTCGCAGCCGGTTCGAAACTTTACCAGCAAAAGAGCTGTGGGAATTCAGAATGATTTGCCGCATCTGATGACCGTCATAAACCGGCACGCGAATACGTTTATCTTTACTCCTGAAAAACCATGCCCACGCAACAGGAAGTAAGAGTGCATATCCTGCAAGGCCAACAGTGACATCAAATAATCGTTTAAAAATTTTCTGAGCCGGATTATTGTAATTGAGATCCAGGTCTGGTGCAGGAAGCGTATCAAAGTACTCAACGTCCGATTTTCCAAGAATAAAATCCATGCTTTCAGGCACCACCTTTATCTCAACATCAAGAGAGTGAAGTTCACGTATGGATTCTACCAGCTGTTTATGTGTGACCGATTCCATTAAAAAGACAACAACATCAGCCGACCTGAAAGCCACCATTTCGCGTAATTTTTCAATTTCAGAACGATCTTCTCTGCCGTTATTTATTATTTGCGCCGTTCCGGCAATTTGAACCTGCCAGCCGGCTTTAGAATTTATTTTCTGCTTGAGGCTGGATGCAGCCTCTTTATCACCCACTAAAACCATTTGAAGCGGATTTAGTTTACCCCGTGAGAGCTTAGTCGACTTTAGCCGATTGACCCGCATAAACCGAACGATACCAACGAATGTGATTCCAAGAATAAAAGATACCGCCAGGATGATCCTTGAAAAGGCGATACTTCGAATGAAAAAGGTAATAGCAACCAGCATTAAAAAACTAAAAAATACTGCTTTTAAGCTTCCGACGATTGAAAATGCATCCTCCTTCAGCAGACCATATGCCTGGGCAAAAAACAGGTAGAGCAGGCTCCAAAGCAGGTGGAGCCACAAAAACTCCGGGTTTAACATGGATAAAATGCCTCTCGGGTCAAAACTCGCCCTGATGAACATCCCCGTTAAGAGGGATAGGTTCAGGATCAACAAGTCTGCGATGACATACCGGCGGCTATAAATATTATTTACAAAAAAGGAGACCAGTGCTCGAAGCTGTATCACCCAGAAAATGATAAATTTAAATAAGTGCGAGTAGCGGCTGGTGTAGTGTTTATCAAAAAACGTATAAATTGCATTGTTAAATACACGGTTATATGCCAGCTCATTCTTTTTTGTGCTTTCTCCTTTATAATGGATAATCGCTGTATCGGGCACATAGTGAATCTGCCAGCCGGCGTTAGAAACACGATAACAAAGATCAATATCTTCTCCGTACATGAAAAAACGCTCGTCAAAGCCACCTACTTGCTTCAAACATTCCGTTCTGAAAAACATAAACGAACCGGAAAGAACCGGAACTTCACCGCCTTCATCTTCATCCTTCCATCCCTGGTAATACGACCCAAAATGCCTGCTTTTGGGAAACATCGCTGTCAGGCCGATTGCTTTGTAGACGGCGGCCGAAACGGTTGGAATGGATCGCCGTGATTCGGGAGCAAACGTACCGTCGGGGTTCAGTATTTTACACCCGCAGGCTCCGCAAGCCTTGTGTTCATCCATGTAATTACGCAAGATATGAAGCGTATCCTCTTGAAGAAGCGTATCAGGGTTTAGCAGTAGCGTATATCTGCCATTGGCTTTTTGAATGGCCTGGTTGTTGGCTTTGCCGAATCCAAGATTTTCTCTGTTTTCAATAAACGTCACATCTTTAAACCTATGCTTCAGAAACGGGATCGACCCATCGGATGAGGCGTTGTCAACCACAAATATTTCCGTCTGGAGTGCTTCTGTGGCTTTACGTACCGACTGCAGACAGTTCGCAAGAAACTCTTTTACATTATAGTTTACAATTATAACAGATATATCCGGCTGATCTTTCGAATTCGTCATAGACCGAGCTTATTTAACACATAATCCAGCTTTCCTCTCATTCCAAGGCCGTACCCGTATTGAGAAGCGGTACCGCGCCAAAGGTG
>JAAAOB010000165.1 GCA_009909035.1 Bacteroidota bacterium | reverse complement strand
TTCTTTACTATTCATTTGTTCTCGGTAAAAATGCTGGTTGATTGAGTGGATCAATTATAGCACTTTTATATCTTACCCACACGAATCAACATAGAGCCAATAAAATTTACCCGGGAATGCAGATTTGGTACGCCTGAACGTTCGTCACCCAAATTGAAAAAACTACTCCTCAATTCGAATTCGGCCTCCTTCATTGATGTCATGACGGATGGTATAGCCGGCATTGACTTCAACTACATATTTAGCCGGCGCATCAGACGGTATATTCTCCTGCGAAAACGGAGTTGTATTCCGATGAATTCGGACGATATCGAACTCATCGTTTATAAATATAATATCCAGAGAGAGAGGAGTACTTGCCATCCAGAAACTCCTGGGCTGATTTTCATCAAATATAAACAACATCCCGGAATCCTCGGGCAGGTCTGTAACATTCATCAGGCCCTGACTGCGCGACTCATTGTCGTCTGCTACAGCCGCACGAATAGCTGACACTTCTTCATTTTCTGAATTCAAAAATGTAATCTCAGCTACGTATTCCAGCTGACGTTCCTGTTCTGCTTGCTGCTGGTTTTCCGAGTGATCCGAACGATCAGAGCCGGAACAGCCGGTTAAAATGAGTGTCAGGATGATTGAAAGAGTACAAATAGCTGCGAAAATATTGCGTGGATGGACCATAACATACGATGCTGTGATTTTGGCGTTTCGTGCCTGGTGATGGATTACAGAGACGTTAAGATACTCCAGCTGACCGTTTGTTGAAAGTGATATATTACAATAGAGGTTAAGGAATCAGCGCCTTATAGGTCGGCATCAGGACTTATATTGTTTCACTTATGATCTGCCGCCAGAAAAAGATTGAAGGTCAGTACTACGCTGCGATAGAACCAGCGGAAATCCGAGTACGTACACCTGCATAGTAAAGAACAGCCCTATTTTATCTGTGCGGTTCAAACGGTCATGACGGATATGATAATCGATATTCGTTGCAGGTTGGTTTTTAGAGTATATTAGGCTATTTTGATAAAATTGAGTGAGCGCCGCGAGGTTCTCACTTTTTTTTGTACATATAGCCGTTGGAAATGATGAAAAAAGACCCAGTTGAACATATTAAAGAACTGTCCCAAACACTTGTCAGACAAGAAGATATGTTTGTTGTAGATGTAGAAATAAAGCAACAGGATATGAATGTTGTGTGGGTCTATGTAGATTCTGAAACAGGTGGCGTAAACCTGGATGAATGCTCCCGCATCAGCCGCGAGCTCTCACTGCTCGTAGAGTCTGAAGAAATATTTACGACATCCTACCGTCTGAATGTATCATCGCCCGGTCTGAGCCGGCCGCTGTCTGATAAACGGCAGTATGCCAAAAACCGGGGGCGAACAGCAAAAGTAAAGTATAAACAGGAAGATGACTACAAGAAAATTAAAGGTGTTTTAAAAGAAGTTTCAGACGAGTACGTTAAAGTTCAGCACGAGGAAGGCAACGAAACATCGATACGGTTTGAAAACCTGGTGGAAACGAAAATCGTACCTAATATTTAGCCTGTAACCGAATACACTAAACGATATTACTGATGCAAAACGACGTTTCAAAACTTATTATACAATCCTTCGCGGAGATCGCTAAAGACAAAGGAATCGACAAAGATCTTCTTCTCTCTATTCTTGAAGATGTCTTTCGAACCATGATCCGCAAGAAATATGACTCAGACGACGCATTTGAGGTAATTCTCAACGCAGATCGCGGTGAAATTCAAATTTTGCATATCCGGGAGGTTGTTCCCGCTGAAGAGCTGACGGACGAGGTAACTGAAATCACGCTTGAAGAGGCTCAAAAACAAGACCCCGATCTCGAGCTCTATGATGAATACGCCCAGGAGATATCCATCACAGACTTTGGGCGGCGGGCGGTGTCGATGGCGCGGCAACAGCTTGCACAGCGCATCCGTGAAATTGAAAAAGACAACATCTTTGAAGACTATTCGGAACGCATTGGAGATATTGTGCTGGGCGATGTGTACCAGGTGCGAAATAACAAAGATATCCTTGTAAACCATAACGGGGTAGAGCTGCTTCTGCCCAGGAATGAACAGATTTATAAAGATCGCTACCGGAAAGGCGATACAATTCGCGCTGTTGTAGTGGAGGTAAAGAGAATTGGCGGAAACCCAACCGTTATTATTTCCAGGACATCACCCATGTTCCTGGAACGTCTTTTTGAGAACGAAATACCTGAAGTATTCGACGGAATTATTGACCTTGTGAAAATTGCACGAGAACCCGGTGATCGTTCAAAAGTAGCGGTTGAATCGCACGATGAGCGCGTAGATCCTGTTGGAGCATGCGTCGGGATGAAGGGAATCCGGATCCATGCGGTTGTGCGGGAACTTCAGAACGAAAATATCGATGTCATAAATTACACACCTGATAAATTTGAGTTTATTAAGCGAGCCCTGCAGCCCGCAAAGGTTTTAAAGGTTGAACTGACGGATGATGGCACGCATGCCAATGTGTTGGTACCGGCCGATGAAGTTTCAAAAGCTATAGGTAAAGGCGGTGTCAATATCCGCCTGGCATCCAAGCTGGCTGAAGTTGAAATTGATGTGTTCCGTGAAGTTGAGGAAGAGGATGATATTGATATTGACGAATTTGAAATTGACTTTGGGCCCGAAACCATTGCGTTACTGCACGATATCGGGTGCGATACGGCCAGAGCGGTACTTGAACTTGACGAAGACGAGCTTGTTCGCAGGACGGAAGGCAAAATCGATGAGGAAGAGGCTGAAAGAATTATCGATATCATAGCTTATGAATTTGAGGACGAACAAGATTGATCGTAACTTTAGTGAGTTATGGTTCACAGAATGAATTACTGATAAAATCCACTACACTTTTATATGACGGACAAGAAGCCAAAAAAACTATTTAAAGTTGCATCAGAATTTAATGTTGCAACCCAATCTATTGTGGATACGCTGGGTGAGCATGATTTTGATGTTGCTAATCGTCCGAACACGAAGATAACACCGGAGATGTACCATGTTCTTGTGGCTGAGTATGGCGATGATAAAGCCAAAAGCAGAGAACACGCCAAGGCCAGGGAAGAGTATGAAAGCCGCCGCAGCCAAATTATGTCGAACCGTAACGAAAGCGTTACACTCGATAGCTTCCTGGAACCTATTGACGATCTGGAACCAGAAGACGATGCGCCGAAAACCGAGAGTAAAGAGGAAAAAGCTGAGTCTACACCTGTAGAACCGCCTGAAAGCTCTCTTGAACCGATGGAGCATCCGCCAGAGCCTGAACCGGAGCCCGAGACCGAACCTGAGCCGGAACCTCAAACAGAACCTGAAGCTGAAGAAGAGACCGAAGTTGTTGCCGAAGAGGCAGAGACGGCGAAAAAAGAAGAGACAGAGGCCAAAGAATCTCAAGATACGGCCGGTGTGGAGGTTGAGACCGAATCCGCGGCCGCACCAGATGATGAAAAAGCTGAAGATACTGAAACCGCCGAAACACCAGCCGCTTCTGTTGATGAGAAGGAAAAAGAGAAAAAAGCTGACACAGCCGATACAGCATCAGATACAGATGCAGAGGATAAGGATACCGTTGAAGATGATGATCATGAAGATGAGGACGAGGATGATGATGAGGAAAATGTTATCAGGGGCTCCGCCGGTAAATTAAAGGGGACAAAAGTTGTAGGAAAAGTTTCCTTTACATCAGATAAATCGAAGAAAGTTAAAAAACGGAAGCGCCGGAAAGATCGAATAGACGACGACAGCAGGAAATCGAAAAGTAAAAGCGACTCTTCCAGGTCAAAGAAGACGAAAAAATCGAAGAAGAAATCAAGACGATCCAAAGTTGACGAAGAGGATGTAGAGAAGAAAATGCGGGAAACAATGGCCCGTATGAAAGATTCCGATACCGTTGGAAGTAAGCGGGCAAAACGCAGAAAGCAGAGAAAAGAGGAGAGAGAAGAAGAGCAGCAGATGCAGGAAGAGCTCAGTGAGCTTGAAAATGAAGTTGTGGATGTTACGGAATTTATTACCGTAAGCGACCTTGCAGATCTGCTCGAGGTTAAACCGACAGATGTGATTACGACCTGTATGAATGTTGGTATGATGGTATCCATTAATCAACGCCTGGATGCTGCAACAATTGAGCTTGTGGCCGAAGAGTATGGCTACGAAGTGAACTTTGTGGATGCAGATGAGGTCGTGGAAGAAATCATGGTCGAAGAGGAGGATGATCCCGAAGACCTGGAACCGCGTTCTCCAATTATTACGGTTATGGGCCATGTGGATCACGGAAAAACATCACTGCTCGACTATATTCGAAAAGCAAAAGTAGCCGCCGGTGAAGCGGGTGGAATTACCCAGCATGTTGGTGCGTATGAAGTGGAAACCGGTGACGGAAAGAAAATTACATTTTTGGATACTCCGGGCCACGAGGCCTTTACAGCTATGAGAAGCCGTGGTGCGCAGGCTACGGATATTGTGATCCTCGTCATTGCCGCCGATGATTCTGTGATGCCTCAGACCATCGAGGCTATCAATCACTCCAAAGCGGCGGGTGTTTCCATCGTGGTTGCCATCAACAAGATGGATAAGCCCGGTGCAAACCCTGATAAAATTAAGCAACAGCTGTCAGAGCATAGTGTAATTATTGAGGAGTACGGCGGGAATACGCAGGTTGCCGAGGTATCAGCTGAAACAGGAGACGGCATTGACGACCTGCTTGAAAAAGTGTTGATTGAAGCTGAACTGCTTGAACTAAAAGCAAATCCCGACAGACTTGCCCAGGGCATTGTACTTGAGTCTCGCATTGATAAAGGAAAAGGTACGGTAGCGAATATTCTTGTCCAGAACGGTACGCTGAAAGTGGGAGATCCATTTGTAGCCGGCCCATGTTTTGGGCGCGTTCGGGCCATGGAGAATGAACATGGCGAACGCCTGAAAAAGGCCGGCCCATCAACACCAGTACAATTAACCGGTTTTGATTCTGTTCCACAAGCCGGGGACAGACTGGTGGTTCCAAGCGATGAGAAGACCGCTAAAGATATTGCAAACCAGCGGCAGCAGATACGCCGCGAACAGTCGCTTCGAAGAACGAAGCACCTTACGCTTGATGATCTTTCAAGACGAATGGCCCTCGGAGAGGTGTCAGAACTCAATATTATTATCAAGGCGGATGTGGATGGCTCCATAGAGGCATTGTCAGGTGCTCTGCAAAAACTGGGAACCGAAGAGGTATCCGTGAATGTCATTCACACCGGGTCGGGGGCTATTACTGAGTCGGATGTTCTGCTTGCCTCGGCCTCTGACGCGATTATTATTGGATTCCAGGTACGGCCAAGCTCAACCGCAAGAAAACTTGCCGAAGCCGAAAGTATCGATATCCGACTGTTCAGCGTAATTTATGATGCCGTCGATGAGGTACATGATGCACTCGAAGGTATGCTGAGTCCCGAGATATCAGAAGAAGTAACCGGTATGGTTGAAGTTCGCGAGGTCTTCAAAGTATCTAAAGTGGGCACGATTGCGGGCTGTTATGTAACGGAAGGCAAAGTTCACAGAAACAACCCGATCCGTATTATCCGGGATGGAGTTGTGATATGGGATGGAGAAATTGATTCCCTGAAACGCTTTAAAGATGATGTGAAAGAAGTTCAATCCGGCTACGAATGCGGTATCAGCATCGTCAACTTTAATGATATCAAAGTGGGTGACGAGTTCGAAAGCTACACAATTAAAGAAGAGAAGCGTAAACTCGAAGACGCTCAATAGAACAACAGGTAGTACATTATGAGTATTCGAACCAAGCGGCTCGCCTCCGTTATACAGAAAGATCTTGGCTACATTTTGCAGCAGAATTACCAGCCGACAGGCACCTTTATTACGGTTACCCAGGTACGGTTAACGGATGACCTTTCGATTGCCAAAGTCTATTTGAGTGTGTTCTCTCAAAACCGGGAACCTGCATCGATCTACCAGTTTATAGACGATAACCAGGACCAGATCCGGTATGAGCTTGCCAGCAAAATCAAGCACCAGGTGCGCAGGATCCCGGAACTCCTCTTTTTTGAGGATGATACGGCCGAATACGTGAATCGTATGGAACAGCTATTCGCCAAAGCAAGGAAACAACGATCTGGAAAAAACAATAGTGACGACACATAATTGAATGGCAAAGAGCGTTATACCTCTTTCTGATTTACCCATTGTATCGGCACATTCCGACGTTCCGAAGCGCGATCTCTTCATTACCGGTGCTGCGGTTCTGATTGACAAGCCCCTCCACTGGTCAAGTTTTGATGCTGTCCATTTTGTCCGCAATAGAATTCCTGTTAAAAAAGTAGGGCATGCCGGAACACTTGACCCTTTGGCCACCGGACTTCTCGTTCTCTGCACCGGCAAGGCTACACGAACCATCTCGCAGATTCAATCACAAGAAAAGATATACGAAACGACCATTACGTTTGGCGGCTCAACACCAAGCTATGATGCAGCTACTGAGGTTGATGAAGAAGCCGAATGGGAGCATATCACACGAGAGCAGGTACAAAAGACACTGGAGGCGGAATTCACCGGAACCATCGTCCAGTCCCCCCCGATCTATTCAGCCATACGGGTAGAAGGCGAAAGGCTGTATAAAAAAGCGCGAAGGGGTGAAAAGATCAAAACACCACCGCGGCAAGTGACCATCCATAGCTGCGAGATTTTGGACTTTGATCCGCCTGACCTCCGCCTGAAAATTGTCTGCGGTAAGGGCACCTACATTCGGTCCATCGGGCATGATCTTGGATTATTTTTAAATAGCAGGGCGCATCTCACGTCTCTTCGCAGAACGGCCATCGGCACGTTTTCTGTTGCCAATGCATTTTCACCTTACACTTTTGATAAATTCATAGAGGAAGCCTAACAATGTCGGAACTGGTTTATTTGAACGATGTAGAGCGAAAAGAGCAGACGGTGCTTACAGTGGGTACCTTTGATGGTGTACACGAAGGTCATAAAGTTCTAATAGGTACCGTAGTTAAAAAAGCTAAAGCTCTTGGTGCACGCAGTGTAATCGTCACATTTGATCCTCATCCACGAAATATCATCAATCCCGGTTCAGACGGAATCAAATTACTGAGTACACTTCCGGAACGCTGCGAGCTTCTTGCAGATCTTGGAATAGATCAGATGGTCGTGATTCCATTCGATCGTGATTTTTCTTTATTGAGCTCCGAGGAGTTTGTCAGGGACGTGATTTGGAAAAAAATAGGCGTACAGGAATTTGTGCTCGGGTACGACCATCAATTCGGAAAAGACCGGGAAGGGTCGATTGAAACCGTACGAAAACTTGGTGATGAACTGGGATTTTCGGCGCACGTGGTGAGCCGCCAGGAGGTGGGAAATAAAACCGTTAGCAGCACCTCCATCCGGAATGCGCTGCAGAAGGATGGAGATGTGGAACAGGCATCGGAATTTTTGGGACGGTACTATATATTGAACGGAACCGTGGTTCACGGGGATAAGAGAGGAAAACAGATTGGATATCCTACAGCCAATATTCAGATTGAGATGTCCAAAAAAGTGATCCCGAAAGAAGGAGTATATGCGGTGTGGGCACGGGTTGATGACGAATATCACCCAGGAATGATGAACATCGGAAATCGGCCGACATTTGATGGAACTGAAATTAAAATGGAAACACACATATTTTCGTTTGATGAAGATATTTACGGAAAAGAAATACAGGTTCAGTTTGTGAAAAGAATTCGGGAAGAGAAAAAATTTAATGGAGTCGATCCTTTGATGAAGCAACTTGAGAAGGATCAGAAGAAGGCCAAAGAGATTTTAAAAACAAAGCGACCAAACATTGCAAAACAAACGAAATAAGCGTATTTTTGTAAGCTATAATAAAAGAAAAATTAACCATCTGAAATGAGCATAAGTAAAGAAAAAGTACAGGAAGTCATTACCGAATTTGGTGGGTCAGAAGAAAATACAGGATCCACAGAAGCACAGATTGCACTGCTGACTGCACGAATCACCCATTTAACTGAGCATTTGAAGGATAATAAGCAGGATCATTCCTCCAGGCGCGGGCTTTTAAAGATGGTGGGCCAGCGCAAGCGGATGCTCACCTATCTCAGAAACAACGATATTGAAAAATACCGCGAGCTGATTCAAAAACTTGGCCTGCGAAAGTAATCGCATTATCTGAAGGCACACAGTTTTATGTGTGCCTTTTTTATTTTGAGCAGGGGTTTGACTATTCTCTTCTGCTCATTATTCATATCCATTGAATAGTTGTAAACAGAGAAAAGAACAGATCATACATATGAACTCGATAAAAAAAAGTATAGAATTTGCCCCTGGAAAAACATTAACCGTTGAAACAGGGCGACTGGCCAAATTGGCTGATGGCGCGGTTGTTGTCACCATGGGAGAAACCATGGTGCTGTGTACCGTTGTTAGTGCTAAAGAACCAAAACCGGGACAGGATTTTTTCCCGATGGTCGTAGATTTGCGTGAGAGTTTCACAGCCGGCGGAAAATTTCCGGGTGGTTTTATTAAGCGGGAAGGACGCCCGTCCGAAGGGGAAACATTATCCAGCCGGTTGATCGATAGGAGCCTTCGCCCGCTTTATCCCGATGGATACCGAAATGAAACGCAATATATTTGCCAGGTATTCTCTTCAGACGGTCAGCATCAACCCGATGTATTGGGCGCTTTTGGAGCTTCAGCGGCAACCCATATCTCCGATATTCCATTTGATGGCCCCATGTCTCAGGTGAAAGTAGGCCGTATTGATGGTGAGTATGTAATCAATCCTACAATTGATGAGCTTGAGCAGAGCGATATGGACATTATTGTTGCCGGTACAGCCGATAGCGTTCTGATGATTGAAGGAGAGATGAAAGAGATCTCTGAAGCTGAAATGCTTGAGGCGATTAAAGAAGGACACAAGGCAATTGCGAAACTTTGCCAGTTCCAGGAAGAACTTCGTGAAGAATGCGGCGTTGAAAAGCGTGAGTATGTACCGGAACCTGTGAATGAAGCCCTTAAAAACAGAGTAGAAGAAGAAGTAGGCTCTAAGCTGAAAGAGATTGTAGCAACCGGGCTTGGCAAGGAAGAGTACAATGGCCGCCTCAGCGAATTAAAAAACGAAGTTATCGAGTCCATAACTGAAGACGAGGAGTATGCAGATGCTGCGGATGAGATCTCCTCCTTCTTTGGTGATATGGAAAAATCAGAACTTCGGAATATGATTCTGAAGGAGAAACGACGTATTGATGGCCGCTCTCCCCATGATATTCGCGATATTTGGGGCGAAGTCGGGTATCTGCCACGTGTTCACGGATCGGCTATTTTTAGCCGCGGTGAAACTCAGGCCCTCGTCTCTGTGGCGCTTGGAACCAAACGTGACGCCCAAAGCGTGGATACTCTCTTCCATGAAGAAGAAAAAACCTTTATGCTGCACTATAATTTCCCTCCCTACTGTGTAGGCGAAGCCGGATTCTTACGCGGCCCGGGACGACGCGAAATTGGCCACGGCCATCTCGCCGAACGGGCTCTTAAAATGCTGATGCCGGAATGGGAGGATTTTGGATATGTTGTGAGGGTTCGATCCGACATTCTCGAATCAAACGGCTCCTCTTCCATGGCCTCTGTCTGCGGTGGTTCCATGGCGCTGATGGATGCAGGTGTGCCGCTTAAAAAACCAGTGGGCGGTATTGCGATGGGAATGATTGTCGGTGATGATGAAACGGTTGTTTTATCGGATATCCGGGGAGAAGAAGATTTCATGGGAGACATGGACTTCAAAACCGCCGGAACGGCCGATGGAATCACGGCCACACAGATGGACATGAAAGTGAAAGGCATCTCGTTTGAACTCCTGGAAGAGGCGCTTGAACAGGCCCACAAAGGGAGAATGCATATTCTTGGCGAAATGGCGAAAACCATTTCTGAAAAACGTCAGGATATTTCTAAATATGCACCGCAGTTTATCAACATGACCATTGACGGCGATAGCATCGGTGCTGTTATTGGGCCTGGTGGTAAAGTAATTCAAACGCTTCAGAAAGAGACAGATACCGAAATCTGGATCGAAGAAGATGAAGAGGGTAAAGGACAAATTACCATTACTGCAGATTCTCTTGAAAAAGCAGAAGCTGCCAAAAAACGAATTCAAGCCGTAGCCGGCCATCTCGATGAAGGAGCAACCTACAAAGGAACTGTAAAAGCGATTAAAGAGTATGGCGCTTTTGTAGAAATTGTTCCCGGAAAAGAGGGACTGCTTCATATCTCTGAACTCAATCACAGCCATGTGAAAAACGTGGAAGATGTGATATCTATCGGGGAGGAGATCGAAGTGAAACTTCTTAAAGTTGAGCACGGTGGTAAACTCCGGCTGTCACGAAAAGCACTGCTTCCAAACCCCGACGAAGCGTAATTCGGACATCATACATTGATCTGAAATAGCGCCTTTTAACAGAGGGCGCTATTTTTGTTTACATCGGGGGTTTGCCTCTGACAAACGGTACATTTTAATTCATTTTTTTTTGACATGAAAGAAAACAGCAAAATCGAATCTGTTCATAAGACCACGCTTCCAAATGGTTTACAAATTGTAACCGAAGAAATAGACAGCGTCAAAAGCGTTACTGTTGGTATATGGGTTAAAACCGGCAGCCGGAATGAATCGGACCAGCAGGCCGGTATCACCCATTTTCTTGAACATATGCTTTTTAAAGGAACCGATAACCGCTCATCATACGATATTGCACTTAGCATGGAAGCTGTGGGCGGTTATCTGAATGCTTTTACTTCAACCGAATACACCTGCTACTACGCACGGTGCCTGGATACAAAGCTTCCGGTTGCGCTTGATGTGCTGTCGGATATGGTCCGGAATTCTACATTTCCACCAGAGGAGATGGAAAAAGAGAAAAAAGTCGTCCTCGAAGAGATGAAAATGTATCGCGACAGCCCGGAGGATACGCTCTTTGAGGAGTTCAGCAAACAGACGTTTAGCCAACATCCCATTGGCCGTCCGGTTATCGGCTTTGAGGAGACCGTTTCATCGTTCACCCGGGATGATCTTTTTCATTATATCGGTGAACGATATAAGCCGTCGAACCTGATTGTGGCTGTTGCCGGTAATGCAGATCACACCGAAGTGGTACAGCTCGTTTCTAAGGCTCTGGATATAGATGAAGATGGAGAGGTAGAACCGATGAATCAGCCGTTGACAGAATATAGCCCGTTTAAAAAAGAACTCAGCAAAGCGATAGAGCAGACGCATATGATCTCGGGAAGGCGAGGTCTGTACTACGATCATAAAGATAAATACCTTCTTCTGCTCGCCAATACTATTTTAGGCGGGGGTATGAGTTCACGGCTTCATCAGAATATCCGCGAAAAATATGGGTATTGCTACTCTATCGGAACGTTTAACCAGTCGTACACCGACTCCGGCCTGTTCGGAGTGTATATAGGAACCGACAAAGAGTATGTAAATCACGTACGCGAACTGATCTCGCGAGAGTTTGAACAAATACGGGAAAACCTTGTGCCCGACCGGGAACTTGCGGAAGCAAAAGCTCAGCTGAAAGGGAAATTGATGCTGTCTCAGGAAAGCACAAGTAACCGGATGACCCGGCTTGCAAAAAGCCAGATCTACTTTGATCGCTTTGTTTCTCTCGATGAACTCGTTGAAAATATAAATTCAGTAACAAAAACCGATCTGAAAGATTTTGCGGAGACTTTCTTCGACCCGATGGAGTTCTCTGAAACCATTCTGCTGCCAGAAAATTCGTAGATGTATACGGTTTTCAATATAATTCTTTCGGTACCTTTCGGCCGATATATTCGATGGGGTAAGTTGAAATGACGGGGTTTTTCTACGCTACGTAGCTTATCTTGCCAGCAGTCTACGGTTTGAAATCATGTGAACCAAAGTTTAAAAAGTAATTGAATTCTTTATGACCACAATTCGTGAATTATCAAAGCACAGTGATGAAATTGTAACGCTGAAGGGCTGGGTATACAACAGCCGAAGCAGCAAGGGGCTCCATTTTTTGGAGTTAAGAGACGGAACGGGCTTGTGCCAGTGCATCGTATCAGCGGAGGAGGTTTCGCAAGATCTGTTTGAGGCTGCGGGCACTTTAAAGCAGGAAAGCTCACTCGAGATCAGTGGAAAAGTTGTGAAAGATGACCGAAGCGTAGGCGGGTATGAGTTGCACGCAACGGACTTGAAAATTCATCAGGTTGCAGAAGACTACCCGATTACTCCAAAAGATCACGGGGTGGAGTTTTTAATGGAAAACCGTCATCTCTGGCTACGCAGCCAGCGGCAATGGGCGGCAATGCAGGTTCGCAACACGATTCAGTTTTCAATTCATCAATTTTTCCAAAACGAGGGGTTTATACAGATGGATGCTCCCGTTTTTACTGGAAATGCGGCAGAGGGCACCACAACGCTTTTTGAAACAGACTATTTTGAGGAAAAGGCATATCTGACACAATCCGGACAACTTTATGCCGAGGCGATGGCGATGGCTCATGGGAAAGTCTATACATTTGGGCCAACCTTCAGGGCTGAAAAAAGTAAGACACGGCGCCATTTGACAGAGTTCTGGATGATAGAGCCGGAAATGGCTTTTTATGACCTGGAAATGAATATGAACCTGGCAGAAAAAATGCTCAAATTTATCCTGAACTCTGTTCTCGATAAACATGAACGTGAGCTGGAGATCCTTGAGCGTGATACAACCTATCTGCAAAAAGCAGCAGCTGAGCCATTCAAAAAAATATCTTATACAGATGCTGTTGAACAGCTGAAGAGCGATGAAACCGCAGAGATGCTGGACAAAATGGAAAAGGAACGTAAAACAGAACTTGAAGAGATAAAAAGCGAAGAGAAGGAGATTAAGAAAGAGCATGGATCCGCTAAAAAGTGGCGAAAAGCCCAAATTGATGAGCGCATCAAGGAGATTCATGCCCGCATAAGCCAAATCGAGGAAGATCTTCGGAATATCCCGGAGTGGAAAACTTCTGCAGCAAACTTTGAGTGGGGAAATGATTTTGGCGGAAGTGATGAAACGATATTGACCATGCAGTATGATACGCCTGTTATGGTCCATCGCTACCCATCGGCTGTAAAAGCCTTTTACATGAAACGGGATCCTGAAGATGAAGATCTTGCCCTGGCCCTGGACGTACTGGCACCGGAAGGATACGGGGAAATTATCGGGGGGAGTGAACGTGAAGAACGACTTGAGGTGCTTGAAAAACGAATCAAGGAGCATGATCTGCCCAGAGAAGCCTTTAACTGGTATCTTGACCTGAGAAAATATGGGTCTGTACCCCATAGCGGATATGGTCTTGGGCTTGAGCGAAGTGTAGCCTGGATTTGTGGACTATCACATGTGCGCGAGACGATTCCTTTTCCCCGGATGCTTGGACGGCTGCGGCCCTGATACGCTCCGATTGTGTCACTCTGTGAGTATATCTGCCGCCTGCCCAGTGTTGCTTTAGTGAATTGACTGCATGGATCAGGAATGCAATGATGTAATAGAGTTGTGGATCAACCTTGCATACAAGCCATTGCTCTCTGAATGAAATCGCCTGTGTCCGGGTTTTAATTTTATATGGTACACGTAGCAATTTTTGAACTCGCAGCACTGATCCTGGCCGTTCCCATGAGCTATCTCATGGCAAGAATTGTCATGTACTATTCAAAACCGAACTACAGGAACCAAATTGATACGGAATTCCAAAAAGAGTGGAATGGAAAACCGTCGGATGAGTACTACGCATGGATCCGGCTCAGGTATCGGTATTTACAGGAAGACTGTCCGCCTAAATTTCTTAAACACATCACAGAAAGGCTCTCGTCTGTGAATAAACGGGACAACCTTTCCGGACTCTCCGTAAATGCAAAGGGTGAAATTGAATTTGCCGGCGGAGAGAAAAATTTCAGAGATCGACAAATCGATCCGGACTAAACGCTGTTTCCATTGGTCTTCCGGCAAGGATCGTGATAGCTAACTGTTCTGCAAGAAACCGGCTGTAAATCATTCCCTTGGATCCCAATCCACCAAGCAGATAACGATGGTTCATGGTGGGGTGAGCACCTGCCACAGGTTTGTGATCCTGAAGACTAACTCGTTCCCCGGCCCAGAGTGTTGCTTTATGCTTACGATTGCTTATCCCGGGCAACGTTCGATCCAGCTTTTCATATAATGAAATCCGCCCCTGTTCGGTTGGCTCCAGTGAATGGTACTCATGTTCATACGTACTGCCCACGACAAGGCGATACGGATTGGCGGGTAAAAAGGCGAAATATCCCATACTCGAGATAGATTCTTTGAGGGGAAGTGGTTTTTCAAACTCTAAATCGAGCAGCTGTCCCTTGATTCGGTTTGAAGGGATGAAATCCCATTCCGGCAGCTTGTGTAGTGATGAGCCAACGGCGTCAATCACACCAAGAGTGGTAAAAGATGAGCCACTTTCAGGGTGTACGCTATAGCCTTGGTACCCATTTTCTTTAAGTTTGTATGGCGTGTTTAAATATTGAATGCACCCTTTTGAGACAAGGTAAGAGGAGAGCTGATCAATGAAGGTATCAGCTTCAACGGTAAAGGCGAATGGAATTTCAAGGCCTCCATGGTGTGCACCTACATACGGATAGTTTTCCGTAAACTGTTCTTCATCAAGCCACTGAATCCAATCGGGGGAGGGCCAGTTATACTTGTCGGGGGCACGTTGAAAGTTTTTCGCCAGGCTTTCGATCAGGGCCGGCCTCAAAACTCCATTTTTTGAATAGAACGTGATGCCTGAAAAGTCAGCTACCTTTTTCAGCAGGTTTTCAGCTAACGATAGACAATGGTCTGCATGTTCAACAAGCCTGGCACGTCGGCCCGTTGCCGGGTTCATGAGCACAAGTGGGGCACCTGAAGAGCCTCCGCCGGCTGGGCCTGTATCCACGATGGCAACACGCTGGCCGCGGGAGACCAGGGCATCGGCCATGGCAAGACCCGCAATACCGGCGCCGCGTATCGTAAAGTCAACATCAAACAACGTTGAGGCTGTCAAGAGAGCAGCGCCCCGGATGATGTGATAGTCACACCAGCCTTTTTCATTTCGTCCCAGGCGGCGGCAAGTGAGCCGTCCAGGTCGATGCCTTTTACGGCATCCACAACGATATGCATGGTGAAACCCTCACGGATCCCGTCAAGAATTGACCATTTAACACAAAAGTCTGTGGCAAGGCCCACAGTATAGAGATCCGTGATTCCACGACTATTCAGATAGCCGGTAAGCCCGGTTGTGGTTTCATGATCGTTTTCGTAAAAAGTGGAATAGGAGTCTATTTGTTTCCGAAATCCTTTTCGGATCACGACTTGAGTTTTGGTCGTGTTCAATTCGGGGTGGAACTCCGCGCCATCCGACCCCTGAACACAGTGGTCGGGCCAGAGGACTTGCGTGCCGTAGTCCATCTCAACCGTGTCATAGGGCTCTTTATTTTCGTGACTTGAAGCAAATGAATGGTGCCCGGCGGGATGCCAATCCTGTGTCTGAACGACTGCATCGAATGAAGGGATGAGCTTGTTGACGACGGGCACAATCGAACTTCCCCGGGGGACTTCAAGTGCACCGTTTGTACAAAAATCGTTCTGTAAATCTACAATCAATAGTGCGTTCACTGTACTCGTACTATAGTTTATGGTGATCTAAAAGCTGATCACGCAGGGTTAAAAGTTCAGGTGTTACTCCAACTTTATAAATATGTGGATTATCAAAACGTTTATACTCCTCAGGAAGTTTACTCAGCACGTCCCGGCAATACGCTGCGGATTGATCTACACTTGCAGGGTCTGTCGTTCGATTTCCATTTGTCATCACCTCATAAAGCAGCGGGCGGTATTCCCTGGTCTGCAGATTTGCCTGTTTTGCGGGAAATATCGGGTCGTGAATTGTCGTAAATGATTCATTTCCCATAAGGCCAATTCCATCCGCGTAGTAGCTTCCATCATCATTTATATACCGGCGAACGGTTTTGATTCCGGGGAGAGTGATTTTTTCAATATTTTCGGACACTTTTAGCCTTGGCTCCGAGCCGGATGAGCTCAGTTTATATACGCCGTCCAGCGCTGGAGACTGATCACCCGTAACGAGGCGAGTTCCCACGCCAAAAATGTCAATGGGTGAGTTTTGATTGCGAAGGCTGGCGATCACACGCTCATCCAGCTGATTTGAAACGGCAATTTTTACATCCGGGAATCCTGCTTCATCGAGCATGCTGCGAGATTTTTTTGATAGGTAGGCAAGATCGCCGCTGTCCAGCCGGATACCTTTTAACGAATGGCCGTTTTCGCGCATCTCCCTGGCCACGGTAATGGCATTTGGCACTCCTGATTCCAATGTGTTGTAGGTGTCTACAAGCAGCACCGTAGCATCGGGAAAATGTGTTGCATATGCACGAAATGATTCAATTTCACTGTCAAAAGATTGCACCCACGAGTGGGCCATGGTTCCGCTTGCCGGGATGTTGAATTCCTGGGCAGAGTAGACGTTTGAGGTACCGTTAAATCCACCAATTAAGGCGGACCTGGAGGCGTGAATTCCCCCGAGTCCCTGCGATCGGCGAAGGCCAAAATCAAGAAGTACTGAATCACTGCCTGCAGCTAACCTCATGCGTGAAGCTTTCGTAGTGATTAAACTCTGGAAATTCAGAATATTCAGAAGCAGGGTCTCAATAAGCTGGGATTCAATGATGGATCCCTCAACCCGAAGAACAGGAACCGTTGGAAATACAACCTCTCCCTCTTTTGCTGCATAAATAGACCCGCTGAATTTGAAATCTGAAAGGAACTCTAAAAAGTCGGAATCAAATCCTTCATCAGATAAAAAACCGAGTTCACTCTCATTGAACCTGAACTCGTTTAGCGTATTCAAAAGTATTTCTAACCCTGCAAATATGGTGTATCCACCGTGAAAAGGATTTTTCCTGAAAAAATAGTCAAATGAGACCTGCTTCTTTTCCTCTCCTTCAAGATAGTATCCCTGGGCCATCGTCAGTTCGTAGTAATCGGTGTAGGTGGCCGGTCGATTTATATACATAATGATAAATTTATTCTTTCTTTAAACTTACAAAATATTGATCAGCGTGGTGTAACTAAATCATCTGTTCCCCGGCCGTAATTATTTCTCCAGTATGAATTTATTATTTTTGATGCGGATGTAATTGGTATATTCCATCTGTATTTTAAACTATTGATGCTTTTGTATACCCTGACAGACAAAAAGGGGCAGATCATTCCATTACCTTTCTTGATTCGATGCGTTTAGACCCGAAATATTTCAATCGATTCCTGGGAATTTGTGCTGCAATTACTGTGGCTGCTATTGTATTGAGTACATTTTATTATGCATCAAAACAGCAGGAGCGATTTATAAACCATGTTGCGGATTCCAAACCGAGTGAATGGAAAATGTATCGCTACACGGAGCAGGATACGGTTTCAATGGACCAGTTTAGCGGCCGGCCGGTAGTGGTTCACTTTTGGGCCACCTGGTCTGATATGTCTATGGAGCTGAACCAATTGCTGAACCGGTTAAAAAATGAGTACCCGGAGCTTGTGGTTGTAGCCGCCGCCACCCGTGATGGAGACAATCTTGTGAAAGAGTACATTGAGAATCACAGTCATAATTTCTTATACGTGAACGGTACGCCACTTTACCAGGAGTTGATGGTGCCCGGCGTTCCTTCGCAGCTTTACCTGGATCGGGAGGGGCGTGTGGTGGATCAGCTTGTAGGCAGTGATCGGGAGGAGCTTGAAATGAAGATCAACGAACTGGTAACCAGAGATTAATCCATGTATGTTTCAATAAACGGAGCCATCCAGCCACGAAGCAGCGCCACAGTTTCTGCAGTATCGGACGGGCTATTTTACGGTGCCGGCTGTTTTGAAACTCTGAAAAGCTATGGAGGTCGGTTCCTGCACTTTCAAGACCACATCAGCCGCCTGAACGGGGGCATTCAATATCTGACCGGCAGCAAGGCACACCAGCTTAATGCCGCTGTTTTAAAGAGTGAGATCACGACGTTGCTGGAGGCAAATTCACTCTCCCATAAGCAGGCCAAAGTCCGAATCCAGGTATCACTTCAGTCTCAATCCACCTATGATCTTCCCTCAGGCATCGAACTTTCGACCATCATAACTGTTGCCGCTGTTCCAGAACGGTTTGATCCTCGATCGCTAAAAACATCCACCATTACAGTTGTCCCTGTTTCCTGCAAACCGGCTCGATATAAACTGAGCAATATGCTTCACTACAGGCAGGCCGCGATAGATGCAAAACGATCAGGGTTCGATGATGCATTGATGTTGACTGTTGATGGAATCGTTGCGGAAACGTCAATCGCCAACCTATTTTGGGAGCATGAAGGAACCATATTCACTCCGTCGGATTCGTGCGATATTCTGCCCGGTGTGACTCGAGATGTTTTCATTGATGTGTGCAAACAGATGAATTTCACCGTTGAGCAGGGAAAATTTCGCAGAAAAGATATCATGGAAAGCCGTCAGGTATGGCTGACAAACAGCTTGCTGGAGATTTGTGAGGTTTCCAGTTTAGATCAACACTCATTCGATACAGGAACCAATTTGACTAAGCAGATAACGGATTGTTTTAAGGAATATAAAACCCGGAATCTTTCGTGAAACCGTTCTATCCAACGATCGATGATGTGTATGAAAAGCTGAATACGATTCCAATGTTTGGAGTAAAGGGACGGGCAGCAGCTAATTTTTCACTTTCCGCAATCCGGCGTTTCAGTTCACAGATGGGGGATCCGCACCTGGACCTACCGGCCATACATGTAGCGGGCACGAACGGTAAAGGCACAACCTGCCGTATGCTTGCCTCGGTTTACCAGTCAGCCGGTTACAAAACCGGGCTTTTTACATCACCTCACCTGGTAGAGTATCGTGAAAGGATTATGGTAAATGGTGTGATGATCCCCGAAAAAAAAATGTTGGAGTTTTTCAGGCGTTATGCTCTGTTCATTGACAGTACGGAGCTGTCATATTTTGAACTCTCAGCAGCCATAGCTTTTTGGTTTTTTAAAGATCAGGATACCGATATCGCAATTTTTGAAACAGGGCTGGGCGGCCGGTTGGATGCAACCAACATTGTACATCCGCTTGCCAGTGTGATTACCAGCATAGGCCTGGATCACACAGAGATACTTGGAGATACACTGGAGGATATTGCGGCTGAGAAAGCTGGAATTATCAAAAAAGGCCGTCCAGTAATAACGGGACGGCTTCCGGAACAAGCCATGCAGGTTGTAGAGCGTGTGTGCAATGAAAATGGATCCGAACATTTACATGCCGGGAGCGATCGTTTAAATACTAAGCTGTTTGAAACGTCCGGGAAACCGACACTGGCTGAAAAATTAAACGCACCAATTGTAACAACCGTTGTACGTTGTTTAAGTGAGCAATATCCCGTATCATACAGTCAGATCAAAGATGGTATTGCTTTTTGGAGAAACCGATATCCTTCAGGTACCGCATTTCGTCAGCTACACCCCGACTTTCCATGGTACTTTGACGGTGCTCACAACATCGACTCGATTCACCTTTTGATGGATCAATTGAAAACAGAGGCACCGCTTTCTGACTGGACGTTCGTACTTTCGATGATGAAGGATAAATTGACTGCAGATATTGCGAACCAATTGTCGGATTTGGGCCATATCTTTGTTTATTATGCGGAGTCGGAACGAGCGGCTACAACTGAACAAGTACTGAAGGTGATTCCCGATGCTATTGAACTGCCGATAGATGCCGATAAAAATCTCACGGACAAATGGGTTGATAAGCATAAATCAGAATTAGTTATTTTTGGCGGAAGTTTTTACTTTTACGAAACTGTGAAGCGATGGATAGAAAACACCGCGATCAATTAGCAGAATCAACCCTATTCTTTACGATTCAAAGAACTGATCTTTTCTCAGGCGTACTCCAATAAGAGCGGCAGCACGTCATTCTACATGAAATTTATTCAAGAAATAACATTTACTTATGTCGGAGAATCAAACCGATACCTCAAACACTGATTTGGATTCACTACAAAAAAAATCCGTTAAGGAGTTAAAACAGATTGCCAAATCAATGGGCTTAAAAGGTGTATCCGCTTTGCGTAAGCAGAGCCTTATTGAGCGCATTACGGATCAAAAAGGTGATTCCGGTGGCTCATCGGCCGGTGCGCAAAATATCCAGTATGGACAAGAATCGAATATTCAGACGTATGAGGATAAACGCTCTGACCGGAAAAAGAAACAGAAGCAGGAGCATCGTGGAAAAAAACGCGGGCAGTACAAAAAAAATAAAAAGCACGTAAGCAACGTGCTGCCGGAGTCAGACGCCCCAACCCTTGACGAACGCCTGGAAGAGATTATACCGCGTCTCGGTAAGTTTCTGCTCAACGAGGGTACACTTGAAATTCTGCCCGACGGGTACGGGTTTCTGAGATCTGTGAACTATAATTACAAGGCCAGCCCGGATGATATTTATGTGTCTCCCTCGCAAATAAAACGCTTCAGGTTGCGTCAGGGGGATTGCGTCATTGGAATTATCCGCCCTCCGAAGGTTGGAGAACGTTATTTCGCTCTTCTGAGAGTGGAAGGAGTGAATGGACGGATACCGACCGATATGGATAATCGGGGCGATTTTGACGACCTGATGCCTGTTTATCCCGATATGCGCTACAAGCTGGAGAATAATTTTACAGAATATACCACACGGATTATCGATCTGTTTGCACCCATTGGAAAAGGGCAGCGGGGATTGATTGTAGCCCAGCCGAAAACCGGTAAAACAACGATTATGCGAAACATCGCAAATGCCGTTAATGAGAATAATCCCGAGACGAAGGTCATTATTCTGCTTGTGGACGAACGGCCGGAAGAGGTGACCGAAATGCAGCGTAGTGTTAAAGATGCTGAGGTCGTGGCATCTACCTTCGATGAAAAACCGGAAAACCACATTGGTCTATCCGAAATTGTTTTTGAAAAAGCTAAACGCCTCGTTGAAAGCAATCACGATGTGTTGCTGCTTATGGACTCCATCACGCGCCTGGGCCGGGCCTACAATGTAGCCGGAAGTAATTCAGGCCGGACCATGTCGGGCGGTATCGATTCAGAAGCACTCAAGGCGCCACGACAGTTGTTTAGCTCCGCCCGCAATATTGAAAATGGCGGCAGCCTGACAATAATTGCAACAGCCCTGGTTGATACGGGGTCTCGTATGGATGATGTGATATTTGAGGAGTTTAAGGGAACCGGTAATATGGAGCTTGTGCTTGACAGGCGCCTCGCCGAACGACGATTGTTCCCCGCTATTGATGTATTTAAGAGCGGAACTCGCCGCGAAGAGTTAATTGTACCCGACGAAGAGAGAGAAAAAGTGGTGCTGCTTCGGCGTTACCTGAATCAGCATAATGCGTTTGAGGCGATGGAGTTTCTGCTGGATAAAATGAAGGGAACACGCTCGAACGAAGAATTTCTTATCTCAATGAATAAGTAAGGGAGCTGTCGTTTCAGGGTTCTAACAATCACCTCTATTGGATAAACCCTTTTCACTGGAAAACGACCGTATCTGCGGAAGCGGATGTCGAATTCTCGATGATGCAAGATTCTTCAGAGAGAAAGAACTCAAGGGCATCCGAGATAAAGCGGACGCATTGAGATGAGATTAGATTGATGTCAATATTTTGCAGGGCTGCCTTCAGCCGGAATCGACTCGCGAATAAATTCCCGAATATGCCGATTACTTGTTTCCAGGTCTTCCTGCCGCAAATACATCATGTGTCCGCTTTGATACCCTTCAAACCGCAACCTGTCCTGAACTTTTCCGCTCCGGTCCATGTTCCACATCACGTATTTAGCTGAAAAGTAATCCGTGGCCCCGTCAAAATATCCCGACTGAACCATCACGTTGAGGTACGGATTTTCTCCCATCGCCCGTCTGATATCTTCGCCTGTGCTGTTTCCGCTGCGGTCCCACGGGTGAACGGGGCCAAAGATGTTATATTTCAAGTCGGTTTTGTAGCCGAGTTCTTCACGCAGGTAGTGGTTGATTGCGGGTGTAAAGGCGTGGTTCCAGCTTGTGAGGGCGGGATCGTGATCGTAGCTGTTGCCGGCATCCATACGGTCTATCCCGCGGTAACGTGAATCAAGCCGGCCGACCGTTTCCCCATGCTCTCGTCTGAGCTCTTTCCAGTAGAATGAGGTCGGTATCGTCAAATTGTGGTCCAGGATATGGTGTTTATTGATTCCGGAGTATTTCGAAACCTGTTCGGCAATCTGGTCACGCGTTTCCTCGTCGAGCGTACCGCCGCGGGCTATTGCCGGCAGATAGGTATCGATTGTGAATTCTTCAACTTCCGGCAGGAGATCCAGCAGCTCCATCGATTGCAGGTCTGCAGTGAGTCCCTCATGATACCATGCGGTAGCGGCATAGTAGGGAAGCTTCAGGATTTGTGAGCGAGGTGTCATCGCCGGGGGTTCAAGCCCCATGCCGGTCGGTGAGACCAGGATCACGCCATTCACAAACATCCACTCGGAGTTTTGCAGCTGACGGGCCAAACCGGCCACTCGCGTGGTACCGTAACTCTCGCCGATTAAAAACTTTGGCGAAGCCCAGCGACCGTTTCGGGATACAAAATTATCCATCCAGGCCGCGAGATACTGGATGTCGGCATTAACGCCGAAAAAATCACTTCGTTCTGCTTCCTCGTCAAGTATTCTTGAGAAGCCGGTATTTACCGGGTCTATGTACACAATATCGGCTACATCCAGAATGGAGTGGTTGTTTTCTGACACACCGTAGGGCTGGACGGGATACCCTTCATCATCGATATTTAAAAACCGCGGGCCCGTATACCCGATATGCATCCAAACGGAAGCCGATCCCGGACCACCGTTAAATGAAAAAACCAACGGACGCTCCGATTGGTTATCGACATCTGTCCGTTCGTAAAACGTATAAAAAAGTGCCGCCGCGGCGTTCCCCTCCTCATCCCATACGGGTTGTGTGCCAACAGTGGCCTTATAGGGCACAGTTTCACCGCGGATGGTTACAGTATGTTCAGTTGTAATCGTGCTGTCGGCTTCAAGTACACGGCTTTGAGCGTGTGTGGTCCCCGTATGACAGAGGCTCGCTGCAAAAAAGAGAAGCAGGAGGGAGGAACAGAGCAGAGATCGTTGCAGGTAGTACATGTTGTGTAGTTATTAGGTTGAACAGGTAGTACGAATGTAAACACTGGAGCTTCGAAGTGAATCAATATACTTTTCGCAAGGAGAGCACGCAATAAAGAGCTGTAAAAAATCGTATGCACTGAATAAAATCAGCGAATGAATGGGACAAATAAAATCGTTATTTTGCCAAGCTTACAGCGATTAGTATTGATTTTAAATTTTCAGTCGGTTTATTTATGCCAACCTGGAGCTTACATACAGAATTTAAGTTTGATGCCGCCCACTTTATTGACGGCTACGATGGAAAATGCGGGCGTATGCACGGTCATACGTACAAGGTTCACATTAAAGCGAAATCGCATAAACTAAACCCGTCAAAATACCTCGACTCGCCTGATATGGTTTGTGATTTCAAGGAGTTAAAGTGGGCAGCCGGAGATGCAAAAAAAGGCGGGCTGGATCATTCTGTTTTAAATGAGGTGATACCGGTAGCCACGACGGCTGAAAGAATTGCTGAATATATTCATACCGAAACTAAAAAACGAATACCTGAGGGCATTGAACTGCACGTCACGGTGTGGGAAACGGAGACCAGCTGGGTTGAATACACGGACAACGATGTTTAAAAAAGAGATAACGGCAGAGAACCAGATAGAGATTAAAGGGCTCGATGCTGTAAAATATCCCATCATGGAAGATTTTTACACCATCCAGGGAGAGGGAGCCCATACCGGGCGTCCTGCATACTTCATCCGAACCGCCGGGTGTGATGTGAACTGCTGGTGGTGTGATGTAAAAGATAGCTGGGACGAGGAGAAACACCCCCGCATTGAAACCGGGGAAATTGTGAAGCGGGCAGCAGAGAGCGGGGCCCATTTTGCCGTCATAACGGGGGGCGAACCGCTGCTGCATAATCTCGAGCCACTCTCCATCAGGCTTAAACAGGCCGGCCTGGATGTCCATATCGAAACCAGCGGGTCGTCACCGCTCTCCGGTCAGCTGGACTGGGTCACACTTTCCCCAAAAAGATTTAAGAAACCGCTGGATGAAAATTTTCCCTACGTGGATGAACTGAAGGTTGTGGTGCTAAAAAATAAAGATATCGAATGGGCGGAACTGAATGCCGAAAAGTGCCCGCCATCCACACGGCTGCTGCTTCAGCCGGAATGGGAAACGCCATCGTCAATAAAATTGATTGTAGACTACGTAAAACAGAACCCTGAGTGGGGAATTAGTCTGCAAACTCATAAATTTATTGATGTACCCTAATGATTTACAAAAATTCATCTGTCCTGATAACCGGCGCCAGCCAGGGAATCGGGCGAAGTATTGCCATTACATTTGCCGCTGTATCCAACCGGCCCATTATCCTGCTGGCTCGCAACAAGAAGAAATTACAGGAAACGAAGAGACTCTGTAACAAAGCAGGGGCGGACCAGGTGTTAATACTCTCCTGTGATGCTACGGATTCGGAACAGCTAAACAGCCTGTCAATACCCGGTGATGTTCCAGCACCGGGAATCCTGGTTAACAATGCCGGCAGCTATCTTTATAAAACAGTATCGGAAACCTCACGGGCGGAGTTCCAAAACCAGATCGACGTAAATCTATTCACAGCAGTAAATACGGTGAATCGCTTTCTCGGCGACTTGCGTAAATTTGATCGTGCACTGATCATCAATATCTGTTCGGTAGGAGCCCTCCAGGGACTTGCTGAGAGCGGTGCATACTCAGCGGCGAAACATGCACTTCTGGGCTACACACGTTCACTGAGGGCAGAGCTAAAAGATACGGATATTGGCGTCACCGCAATCAACCTGGGACAGACGCACTCGCCGTCGTGGGATGAATCAACGATGAGTCCGAAAAAATTGATTAACCCGTCGGATGTGGCCTCGCTGATTGTTCAGATGACGGAGCTTTCCGAAAGATCGCTTGTTGAAGAGATTACCATTCAACCGCAGCACGGACGGGTAGAGCCGATGTAAATGGGGCTGGATTCATTGACTCCAGCTATTATCATGAGAGTTAACAGAACAGCGGGTTCCGATAGTGTCAAATTGATATCCAGAAACTGACGAATCGTAGCGGATTCAGCAGTGTGCCATTCCATTGCCGCTTATTATACGTATTGCTTTAAAATGGCCCCAAGTTCTTGATTAAACGCCGATGTGTCGGCAGGGATAAATGGTTCACCCGTCAGTACTTCGTATAGCTCTTTGTAGCGCTTGTAGACGCTCCAGCGGAAGGTATCGGGCAGGTCCGGGAGCGTCTGACCCTCATGCCCCTGAAATCCCTTTTCCATCAGCCATTCCCGAAGAAATTCCTTTGATAGCTGTTTTTGAGGCTCATGGTTTTGAAGACGTTTGTCATACCCTTCGCTGTAGAAATAGCGGGATGAATCGGTGGTGTGAACTTCATCAATCAGCGTAAGCTCGCCGTTCCACAACCCAAATTCATACTTGGTATCTACAAGAATCAGTCCCTGGTCCGCCGCAATTTGAGTCCCCCGTTCAAATAGTTCGAATGCTTTCTCCCAAATCTCATCCCAGATCTTTTTTTCTACGAGACCGGAACGGAGAATTTCTCTGGGCGATATATCTTTATCGTGTCCCTCTTCAGCTTTGGTTGCGGGGGTGAGGATCGGTTCGGGGAACGGCTGATTTTCGACCATACCGGCCGGCATTGATGCACCGCATAGCGTCCGTTTACCGTCCTTATACTCGCGCCACGCGTGGCCCGTCAGATATCCCCGAATCACAACCTCTACAGGGAGAGGTTCGCACCGTTTTGCAATGGTAATATTATTGTGCGGCACGTCGATCATGTGCGTTGGCAGAATGTCGCTGACGGCCTCAAACTGGTATTTCGACAGCAGGTTCAGAATCTGTCCCTTGAACGGGATGGCTTGCTTCATAATATGATCAAACGCACTGATGCGGTCCGTCACCACAATGCCGAGTGTTGACGGGTTCAGAGTGTACACGTCCCGAACTTTTCCCCGGTAGGGTTCCGGGAGGCCATGTGCCGATGTGTGATGAATACAGTTCTCCAGGTGCGACCGGCGGTGTTCGTCAGCTTGCATTCTGTTTAAACCCGTTTTGTTGATCCGCGGGGAATAAGAACCGGATCAATCGTTTTCTGGACTTTGTGCTGGTCGTTATTGCGTATAATTTGTGCAAGACGCTTTGTTGCTTCAACGCCGACACTATACATTTTTTGATCCACGGTGGTAAGATCCAGGTACTTCGTAAATTTGATGTTATCGTAGCCCATAATGGCGATATCTTCAGGTATTCGAAGGCCCAGTTTTGAGATGGCATGATAAGCACCAATCGCCTGCGTGTCGTTCGAACAGAAGATAGCCTCAGGGTATTCCCCCATTTTTTCGTACTCGTAGATCGCTTCGAAGCCGGCTTCTTCCGTAAAACCGGCATGTTTTTTACTTTCGCCACGCACAAAAAACTTCTCATCTACGGGGATATCATGCTTTTTCATGGCATTGATAAACCCGTTGTAGCGAAGAAGCGAAGTTTTGGTGTTGATGGCGGGCAGGATCATACCCAGGGTTTTGAACCCCTGTTCAATTAAGTGTTCACCGGCGATGGAGCCTCCCAGTTGATTATTCAGCTCGTAAAAATTATACATCGGGTGGCTGCTTCCAATCAAAACAATGGGAATTTCGGATGATTGAAGTTTCTGGTGCACATCATCATTAATATCAATGCTAATCGTAATGACCGTGTCAGCGGTTCCACGATTGAAAAAATTCTCGATTCCCTCTTCAGGATTTTTTGACCCGGTATTGTAAATCACGATATCGAGATCCAGATCGCCGATCTCATCTTTTACTCCTTTTAGAACTTCGTTGTAGTAAGGTGTGGTAAATGATGGTACGGCAATAGCCAGCATCTGAGGTTTACGGCTGGCCAGCTTCCGGGCGGAGACCTGTGGCCTGAAGTTTAACTCTTTAATTGCCTGGTCTACCTTATCTTTTGTGGCCTGCGATACATTGGGAGAATTATTCAGAACTCTTGAAACGGTTGATATGGCGACACCGGCTCGTTGTGCTACCTGGTAAATTGTGATTTTTTTTTGAGGTGCCATTGCGTTTTGTGCTAAAACTTTAAAGTTCAGTTGCGAGGGTTAGAACATCTTGTTTACAGAATTACAAAAAATAATGAAATTATTGCAACATAGATACTTTAATTATTTGTTAAGGAACGATTCGTACTTTTTCTATCATTCTAATACTACTTGATACCTGATTCTCTACGACGCCGAACCGCTATCAAAGATGTATGAATAACCTTCTGAGATTACCAATATCACTCTTCAGGCCTTTTTACGAAAGAACCAATTTTCATAAAGGTGTAATTGAAGAGCTCGAAGACAAAGAGCTGCAGAAAGCGTACGCTCATTGCCGAGCGATTACCAAGGTGCATGCCAAAACTTTCTACATGGCTACGCGCTTCTTACCCAACCATAAGCAACGCAGTATTTTTGCTATTTATGGCTTATGCCGCTACGTGGATGACCTGGTTGATGAAGCTGAGGATCTGATCTACAATCAGGAAATAAGCCATCTTGAAATTTTCGAACGCCTTGAGGCTTTTAAAGAGAATTTAATCGACAGCTACAGGGGAGTGGCTCAAAACGACCCGATTTTAGTGGCTTTTTCTGATACGCTGAAACGGTTTGATATCTCCCTGGATCTGCCGCTTCTCCTGCTTGAGGGAGTTAAAATGGATCTGACCAAAAGCAGGTACGAGACGTTCGAGGAGCTATATGACTACTCCTACAAAGTGGCTTCCGTGGTGGGGTTGATGACAAGCGAAGTGTTTGGCTACGAAGATACAAAAGCCCTTACACACGCCGTGGACCTGGGCATCGCGATGCAGCTTACAAATATATTGCGGGATGTGGGAGAAGATTTGGCCCGGGATCGTATCTACCTGCCACACACAGAACTGAAGGGATTTAATGTGAACCTTGGCTCCCTTAAACAAAGAGAGCGGACACCCGAATTCGTGAAGTTTATGAAATTTCAAATAGAACGGGCGAGGCAATACTACAATCAAGCGGATGATGGAGTTGAATTACTCGAAAAAGATAGCCGGCTGCCTGTACTCCTTGCAAGGGAGAACTACAGCCGTATTTTGGATAAAATTGAAGAGAATCAGTATAACGTTTTTGATCAGCGGGCGCACTTAAATTCAACTGAAAAATTTTATATCCTGCCAAAAGTGGTATACAATTTAAAAACAGGTGCGTAGGACTTACTTTTTCTGAATGTCTTGAAACAGGCGGTCTTTTTCAACAATCTCAAAACGAATCTCTTGCTCTGAAGTGCCTTCGCCAACGAGATCTGACACGGAAAACTTGAGTGTATAAGTACCGGTTTCGAGCTTCAGATCCTTAAGCTCAAGACTCTCCGAAAAACGGGTATCGTCTGTAGTAAAATCCAGGCGGCCTGAGGAGGTGCTCGGATCCTCGAGGTTTCGTCCATCCCGTATGATATCGTAGTCTACCCGGAAATGTGCTGTTCCGCTATTGTTTACCTCCAGCCTGTAGACCTCAAAATGGAGATTTACATTGCTCCCTTCAGGAATCTTCTTTTCGTGGCTGATAACAAATGGAAAGCGAGTATTCGAATCATCATCTAAACGGGTGTGGCCAATCAATATGTCACTTACCAGAATAGATTTATCTTCGAGGTTAAAATGCTCGCCTTGCGGTCTTGATACAGTTCCAATTCCCCTCAGATCGGTTGGGTAGACCGTTTGATGTTCCGGGCTGCTGGCGGGATGAGTATTTTTCAGGTAGGCATAAAAGTTCTGGTTCAATGAATTGTCAGAATGGGGTACATCCATGGCGAATAACGATGGAGCATCTTCACGAACACCATCTAAAATCAGGGCTGAAGACCCAGAAATCCGCCCCTTCACACTCTTATCGGGTCCTGTAAGTTCTACTCCTTTCCGGAGGGTGTACCAGCGCGAAATTTCATTCATCATCCTCTCCTCTTGCCACCGTTCGTTGATCATCAGTTCCTGGTTACGTGTCAGGTCGTCCAGGAAGGCTGCCATCGGCCGGCTTTTGAGGAATGTGGCCCAAACCCGCTCCCCGCTTTCGTTCATCATTCTGTACTGATACACACGAAGAGGGATGCGGTTTACTTTCAGGAGCTCAGCCGATTTTTCAATCTGAGCGGATGCGTGATGCTTAAATGTATTCATTTGATGGCGAGTGCGAATCTCTCTGGATAGCTGTTTTAAGTGTGCATCGGAACGATTAACCGCGTTATTAAATATTTTAGCCTCCATATCGTCGTACCGTTTCATGATCCGGCGATCATAATATTTAAGACGCTGGTAGGTGATGTATTGCAGTGCAAGCGCAGGAGCAAAGTTTGCGCTGCTCATGGCGGAGCGCGATAAAAAGAGCGAGGGGGAAATCCAGTCCTCAAGTGTGGATAACTCTTTAAAGACCCCATCCCACTCTTCACTGAAGTAAAACAGTGTGTTGTCGCTGCCTTCGCTTCGTATGTCTTCGTAGATCCAAAACCTGAGACTGCTGCCGAACGGGATATAGGAGAGCATCCGCTCTATTTCATCAACGATTACGTACGCTTGCGACTGTGAACTTCTTCCGGATCCATCGGAAAGTTTTACCGATTGCCGATTGTTGTTGGTTCCGGAGAGTACAGACGAGTAGGTGGTTTCTTCTCTGTTTTCGACAATGAACTGAAATTCGGATACAAATGCATAGAGATCACCACGGTTGATGGTAAACGGCTTATCAAAAATAAAATCTGGTTCGCCGTATTTTATATATATCCGGCCCCGTGCGTCAAATCCTTTCTCCTGTTCAGGGTTTGAGTAGTGTTTTCTTGCGTGATAGACTCTTTGGTAATGTTCAATCAGGCGTTCGTTTGAATGTAATGCGGGAGTTGGATCAAGTTCCCGGATAAACGCGGTGAATTCTGCGGCAAAGGTTTCAGGCGCTGAGTGCAGCAGAGTTTCCAGCTTTTGGAACCGGTGTTCGGGAATGATTGGCTCTGCGGACAGAAGCTCATGCCTGAGTGCCCTGATAGTCTCTTTATCGGGTTGAAGTGATGTCAGCGATCGCAGGTACGCTTTGAACGCACTTTCAAATCGATCTTTCCTGTTTTCCACAGCTGTAATCATCAAATAGGTTCGTGCCAGTGGAAAGGAATCAATCGAGGGGGAAATCTCACCGCTGTTGATAAGCTCAGTGGCTGTTTTTGCATACGCGAGCATGGAGGGATCAAGATGGGGGTAAGCCTTAGGATCCAGTTTTTTATCGGGCTGAAGACCACCTGACGAGTTCGCCAGATCTTGGGTGTCAGGAAGAGTGTAGTTGAGAGGAAGAAGATCGGCAATACGGTTCTCGCTCCAATACCCGGAAAGAATAATATTTTTGGGGTTTCGCAAATTTCCGTTGTGGTCAACAAGCAGCAGATTTTCTTCCCGGGTCTCGATCTGCGATGGGGAATTCGTTTTGTAACCCACTTCCAGCGGCTTGTTCCTTCTGCCGGTATCGAGTATATATGCGCGGTACCGACGTTCAGTGAATGCGTTCAACTCATTGCTGCTGCCGGGGTAGACCCTTTTTAGGCGTCCATTTTTAAATGAAAATTCCTCCGTCTCGCGTCCCTCGGTCAGCAGGTCCAGGAAGTGCCGAAAAGACCCAAGGTAGACCTCTCTCCTGTTTTTTCGCCAATCGGATGCCATTTTGGGATACTGACCGGGTGATAGCTCTTGCATTCGGGATGTGAAATAGAACTCGCCCGTACGCTCTTTCACATTCCAGCTGAACGAGCGAAGGGAGATCCAAAGCTCGTAGCCAAGAGACCGGTTTAGAATATGAATCGGTTCGTCGGCCGTTGCTGATAAAACATTCTTATCCCCGGTTTCAGGAAAATGGAGAATTTCTGGGTTCAGTATTTCCGTATGCCCGGCGTGTGAGGAACTGCCAAGGAAAACGGTTGTAAAGGTTTCCAGGTTTTGCTGCCAGTCCGATTCCCGTTCTGAAACAATTTCAACCTCATCGAGCTGCAGCGGATTTGGTTTCAGGGGAATTTCGCCGAGCTCCATTCGTGTAGCCGGAAGCACTTCGACCGGCCGCACAGATTCTTCATATCCAATAAACCGCAGCACAATCTGGTACTGGCCCGGTTCAAGATTTTGCATGTTAAATTCTCCATCCGGACCGCTGGATGTACCGTAGGTAGTATTGGATAGATAGATATTAGCCGACGGAAGGGGATCTCCGGTTGATGCATCAACCACCCGCCCCGATATACTCTGGGACAAAGATTTTCCAGGTAAGATCGCGATAAATGATAGCACAAAAAGCAGACAAACAGACACAGCGGCAGCTCTCGCACACCATGTATCTGGAAAAGTGAATAAACAGGTTCTGCTGATCATTGCATCATGAAGTGATAACGTAGTCATTCTACATACATAAAAATAACAGCACAAAGTTTATTTTAGTGCTTTTCTAATCTAAACTCTCTTTTCATTATACATACGTTCAACGATTAGCATATGGGGCAACGTTAACACACTAATAAGAATGAACATCAGTGTAAGAAACTGATTTTCCATATCGAGAAAGATGTTGATTCCGGCCAGCAACCCCAGACCGGCAAGGGATACAAGTGTAAATGGTAGTGCCTTCATATAAAATTCTGCGACGGATAACGATGCGCCGCGAGATTTAAAAAAATGACGCATTTCATTGATGTGACCTGCTGAATGCCACAGTGCAAAATAGATCGCAAAACCGATCAGCGGACCGGTTACGTAGAGAAGCGAAGCAAGCAGTGTGCTGTCGGACAGGTATATTAACGGCCGGTGGACCCAGCCCGCAGCAATTGCAAGCAGTGATAGCATCAGGTAGATGCCAGTAATCAGTAGAATGGAAGCAGCGGGGGGCGGCATGAAAGCCGAAAACTGATCAGCCGAAAGCTGCATTGCATCGGCCATGATTGGATAGGTTACTGTGTGATCGGAAAAAACGATCAGCCCAATAATTAACAGGCCGCGATTCAGATATAGCAGCCGTTTGGCGGGGCAGGCGGAAGTCGTAAAATCTTCCATGTCTGCCTGACCAAAATGGTAAATTGATATGGCCAGGAAAAAAACCATTCCGCCCACCGGAAGAACGATCCAAAGCGCCCCCACAACGATCATCACCAGGAGATAGCTTGCGTAAAACAGGAGGTGATCTTTCAGTGTCTGGTTCAGGTTGTAGAGTTCAGCCGCCATCACATGATCAATGGCACCGTGTGGAATACCAATCGCAAAAACGGAGGCCAATACAACCCATAAAGCCAGTTCATCGGCGTAAACAGGCGCAAGGAACGACAGGCCCATAAACAGTATACTTGAAACGACGATGAGAAGATTCAGGTATCGATTCGAATGGCGCATCAGGCTCCGGTTACTATGCGATGTTTCATTTTGTAGATTGCCTTGAAAAACGGGGTGTATGGCAGCGATGCAAAGATAGAGATTTCATGGCCGGGATGGGTATCCTCCTCCAAAAATTGAAGGATTTTATCGAAACTATTTCGTTTAAAAAGGTCGTGAAATATTTGTTTGCAGATGGCCGGATCTGCTTCAAGAAGGTAGAGAAGCATGATGTCGTACACCCTGAAGCGGTAGCTCGAGCGGTTGGATACCGGTGGTCGGGCTCCCGTTTCCAGCGCCTCCACAATAGACTTGCAGTGACGATGAATCCGTGTAAAGGTATACCCGGTTGAAGGTTTGGTAAGTCCACCCACGGTTCCGATGTTCATCACACGGTCAGTGTACCATGCGGGGTAGCGGCGATCTTCCATTGGTATTGAACCTATTTCAGTCCGAGCGGTGGTATAACATCCATCCCCGAGGTCGTAGCGGTTTTTAAGATAGCTTTTGATCCCTGCAATATATTCTTGTTCTGTGAGTGTCTGCTCAGTAAAAAAAGTATATTCGACGAGTGCTTTCGTTTTTGAAAAAGGCAGAACATAAAAAAATGTGACGCCATGTTTTTGAGATGTGTCAAAATCCATGAGCATAACTTTGTTAGGGTCAAATATCGGTTCGTTTACCTCGATTTCCATTCCCATGAAGTGCTGTTTCAGGCTTACATCAACCGGCTGATCGTCAAAATTTGCAGGTTTTAATGCACTTTGAAACACCCAGTCGGCGAAAAAACTTCCCCTATCGGTGTGAACAACTCCCCGGCCGTTGTCGGAGCCGAACGATTTCACAGCCGCTTCCATACAGGTAATGGAATCGTGATCATGGGCCATTTTCAGAATAGACCGCGTGAAGTCGAGGCTGCGCATACACATATAGCGGTAACGCTGTAGCTCTTCAGAATAGATATTATCATACGCTCTGACTTCCAGCGTGTTCCACGTGTGATAGATAAGATCTTTCTCAGGCAGTTCAGCATCTTCCCAGAAACACCATGTTTTAGCATCTGTGGGTTCAAGTGATAGATCTAACAACAAGATCCTTTTTTCTCGCATGACCTCAGACTGCAGTAGATACCATATAAGACTCAGCCCTGATGCACCCGCACCGGCGATGATAATGTCGTAATGGGAAGAAGTAGTCATTGGCAAATCCCTGATAGCCGGTTTGATGATTAAAACGTTGTTCGAGCTTTTAACAGAGAGATGACCTGTAAAAATTCCATTTTTGAAAAAATGATAGGGTGTGCATTTCTTGTTTTAAACCGAGAATCGACAGATGATTGACCTACATTCCACATGTCCGATATGCATCACTGAGGGAAGATTTAGGTTTTCTCATCCAAATCAAGCTCGTGATAGGTTTTCAACCCGCGAATAAAGAAGTCAATGATGATCAGCCGGGGATGAACGGGGGGATCGATTTCGGGATCTCTTGTCAAAAAACGGTCTCTTTTCTTTAAAGCAGACAGTACGCGCCTGTAAAAAGCGAAATGAGCCCGAATAATGGCGAACGTTTCACGAGGTTTGCCCCCGACAAGAGATTTTAACCCGGCAACTCCATCAAGACAGAGGCGCAGAAAAATCTTTCCAAACACATTCGATTGAAGATTTTTCGTTAGCATGAGAAGACTGTTCCGGTAGTTATAGTAGACTTTACGTGGTGATCCCATCGGAAGCGATCCCCCGCCAAGATGGTAGACAATGCTTTCATGCTGAAATCGTGTTCTGTATCCGCGGTTCCATGCCCGCCAGCAGAGATCAATCTCCTCCATATGAAATTCAAATTCCTCATCAAATCCGCCAAACTCACGAAACAGATCTTTGCGGATGGCAAATGCGGCTCCGCTTGCCCAGAAAATCGTTGCCCTGTCATCGTATTGTCCCTGGTCTTCTTCCACCTTGTCGAACAGGCGGCCCCTGCAAAATGTGTAGCCCAGTCGGTCAATCATCCCGCCGGCGGCCCCCGCATACTCAAATTGATCCGGCGCATTGTGAGATAGAATCTTGGGCTGTACGATAGCAGTTTCCGGTTCGTTCACAAATATCTCATTGAGGGGAGTAAGCCACGCAGGATCTACACGCGCATCATTATTTAAAAAAATCAGAATTTCGCCTGAAGTATACGGCACAGCCCGGTTGTTTCCTCCGCAATAGCCGTAATTGCTGTCGAATGTCACAATTCTGCACTCACGGTAGGTATTGCGTACCCACTCGGCGGTACCATCGGTGGAGTCGTTATCCGCAATAATAATTTCAAAATCAGAATAATCTGTAGCAGCAACCGATGGAAGAAATTGTTTCAGATGGTGAAGTCCATTCCATGATACAATTACAATGCTGAACGAGAGAGACATAAACTGAACAATATTAGATTGTTAATAAATTAATTAATGGGATTGCACTGCAAACCGGGGTTCCATATCATCACGAAAAGTATAATTTTGGCTGACCCATGAAGATAGGGCTTATATCGGACACTCATAACTATTTGGATCCACGCATACCGGACTATTTTTCCGGTTGTGATGAAATCTGGCATGCCGGTGATTTTGGTACACTCTCAATTTCGAATCAGCTGGAACAAATTGCCCCTGTCATCGGGGTTTACGGCAATATTGACGGGGATGATATCCGGAAAAGATACCCGCTCCACCAGCGGTTTGAAAAAGAGGGCATTGATGTGTGGATGACCCATATTGGCGGAGTTCCGGGAAGGTACTGCATTCCCATTCGCAAGGAGATTGAATCCAATCCCCCGGATATGTTTATCTGCGGCCATTCTCATATTCTCAAAATTGCGAGAGACCAATCCCTGAACCGGATGCTTCATGTAAACCCGGGAGCCGCCGGAAAACAGGGATTTCATCTCTATCGCACGGCTGTTCGCTTCGAGATCACCAAGGGCCGGATCCACCATATGGAAGTGATAAACATGGGAAAAATCGGAGAGTAAAGGAGATGTACAGGATCGTATCCACTCCATTGATTGGAATAATTTCAAGCCGTTTTATTAACAAAAATTCAATGGCTTTCTTGATGACCTGAACTATAGCCTGATGATTAAAAAACCTGTTCATTAAAGGATGGAAAGTTCATTATCTTTCGTCTTTTATTCATTCTAAAATAAGATCGTTGAACGTTTTACGAATTATTTTCTTCTTGATCGTAGTTGACACCCTGTTTTTGCACGGATGCGCAACTCCGGTAGCTCCAACAGGTGGCCCCCCGGATCGCACCCCTCCTGAAATAATTGGGACAACACCGGATGTTGGCACAACCAATTTTTCCGGAAACGAAGTCCGCGTTGAATTTTCAAAATTTCCTGACAGGGCATCGGTACGCTCATCCGTTACTATTGAACCCAATCTTGACATTCAGTTTGAGGTCGGTTTCAGCCGCCGGACCGCTATCATCGAATTTGAAGAGGAGCTGCCTGAAAACACCACCATCATTGTTGTTATGGGTTCGGATATATCAGATACCCGCAACAATGAAATGCCCTCTTCATTTAGTCTTGCATTTTCAACCGGCCCTGTAATTGACGAGGGAAATGTTACCGCACGGCTGAGAGATTCCGAAAAAGGATCCGTTGAAGCAGGTGAGCGGGTTTTTCTTTATCGTGAACCGGTGGAATTTTCGCAGCCTGCAAACTATGTGGCCCAGTCTGATACGTCTGGTAGCGTTGAGTTTTCCTATCTGAGGGAGGGAGCCTACAGCGCCATTTGGGTGGATGACGTGAACAGGGACCGGCGATGGAATCCGGAAAGAGAACGTGCCCAGCCTTTTCATACCGATTCTATTTTTGTGAAGCAGGGTGGAGAGGTGGATCTCGGCACAATTTATATTCAGCGGCCCGATACAACCTCTCCACGGCTTGAAGGTGTGGGGCTGCTGTCGGACGTAAGGCTGAGGCTCCGAAATTCAGAAGAGCTTTTTTGGGATGATGGTGCTCGTTTTACGATCAGAGACTCCCTCGGGGCTCCGTTTTCAGCGGCCTATCCACTTTATAAAAGCCGGCAGGAGAGTCAAATTCTGTTCGCCCAGGCTGAAGATGCCCTGGATGAGGAGAACCGATTCAGCATAGAGGCGACCGGTTTTCGCGACAGTCAAGGCAACCCGCTGCAGGTAACGGCCGACCCGGTTCCGGGATCTGCTGAGCCTGATACAGCCACGATGCGTTATGTAGAAACCAACGCCGAAAACGGTCTCTTCCCGGATCAGCCCCTTGAAGTTACCTATTCGAAATTCATAAATGATGACGCAATTACCGATTCACTGATTGTGTTTGAAGGAGAGAAAAGGGTAGACGATTATCAGCCGGTGGAGGTGCGCCGGCATAAACTTCTGATTTTCCCTGACGAGGAGTGGCAGGGCGGTATCCGGTATGCTTTCGGTGTTTGGGACCCGGACTTCATGGAACGCAGAACGATTGAGCCGGAAATCTGGCAGCGCAACGAGCTTGGCAACATTGAATTTAACCCATCTGATGAGGACACGACCACCATCACCCGGTTACTGTTAGAGAATGAACGTGGGGATCTGCAGATTGATACTCTTTTTACAGGCTCATTCGTAGTAGAGAATCTTGCGCCGGTTGAATATCACGCCAAACTGTACAGAGATATCGATGAGAATGGACGCTGGGACACGGGGTCCATAGATCCCTTCAGTGCTCCAGAGCCCTATTTTTTACGTCGTAATATCCCGGTTAGAGAAGGTTTTACATCTGATGTTTCGATTGAGTTCTCATCGATGCCCGGTGAAAACCAGCGTAACGAACGACCTGAAGTAGAAAATCAAAACAGAGACAATCCATGACATTTAATTTTGACGCGGTTTTGGAGTTTTGGAATGGAATTATGGATGAATTTGCACTGACCCTCACGGTCATCGCTATTCTGGTGCTAACTATTTTTGCACAGTGGCTTCTGAAACGAGCTTTTAACCGTTTTGAAGAGTCGAGAGTGCATGATGAAATCGAAGATCCAACGAATTACCGGTTCCTCTACTATGCACTATTGGCTCTGATTTATATTACAGGTATCAGTTTCGCGATATGGAATATTCCTTCTCTGAAACACATAGCCCAGTCGATGCTTGCCAGTGCCGGAATCCTGGCTATTGTTATTGGATTTGCATCGCAACAGGCGCTGGGTAATATAATCAGCGGGGTGTTTATCGTCATTTTTAAGCCCTACAGAATAAATGACCGAATCACAGTACAAGAGAGGCTGCGTGGGATTGTTGAAGATATCAATCTGCGGCACACAATTATCCGTGATTTTGAAAATCAGCGTATTATAATTCCCAATTCCATTATCAGCAATGAAATTCTTGTAAACTCTAACTACACAGATGACAAATTGTGCAAGTTCATCGAAGTGGGCATCTGCTATAGTTCCGATATTGATAAAGCGAAAGCGATCATGAGTGAGGAGGTGCAAAACCACCCGTTCAATATCGATGTTCGTACAGAGGAAGATATAGCCAACGAGATGCCAAGGGTTACTGTGCGGGTGGTCATACTGGCAGAATCTTCTGTGAATCTCAGAGCCTGGGCCTGGGCAGAAGATCCCGCAAAAGCATTTGCTATGGAGTGCGATCTCCTCGAATCGATCAAGAAGCGGTTTGATAAAGAGGGAGTGGTTATTCCATTCCCGCAGCGAACCATCAGTTATTTACATGAGGGGTCACCTGAAGATGAAAAAGCAAACTAATTCTAACAGCCGGCCGATTGATTCGTGCTTTGGGCCCGAAAATTAGAGTGCACCTTTCGCATTCGGATTACTGCACGCGCTTGTGGCTTGTGATTAATGACGGAGGATTGATTAGCGTCTGAAAAACAACGCAGTAACGTTCTGATAATTTGATCAGGGTCGAGATTTGCTCTTCATCCGCGTCGGTATCAAGATGAAAGGTGAGCCGAATTTCCTTGAAACCAACCGGTGCCTCCTTCGAAACCCCGAGGGTGCCCCGGAAGTCGAGATCGCCTTCGGCTGTCACTTTCGTCTCTTCGCCAAGATCTATCCCGATTGCTGTTGATACAGCATTGAGCGTGACGCCTGCACATGCTGCCAGGGCATCCAGGAGCATATCGCCAGAGCAGACGGCCATTCCGTCTCCGCCGGTTGCCGGATGAAGACCGGCTTCAACCAACGCCTTACCCGTATCTACTTTACAGGTAACACCCGATCCTATCTTTCCTTCCGAAGAGAGCGTCACAACAGCAGAGTCCGGGTTCTTTTTATACTTTGATTTTAATGGAGATTGTAGCGCACGTAGTGTTTCTGAATTCATTTCAATATGGTAGATGATACGGTGAGTGTTTGTAATTGTATTGAAGGTAAACAGCTTTCGGAACAAATCTGAAATTAAATCGGAGGGAATGTATCTTCCGGTGATGATGACACTCGAACCCAAACGTCAAACCAGCTTATGAAGACGATACGAACAGCGGCTATTCAGTTAAACAGCCAGCCGGATAGCGAGCAAAGTATCAGGCAGGCGAGAACACTTGTTGAAGAGGCGGCCGATCAGGGAGCCGAACTGGTCTGCCTGCCCGAAAATTTTGCATTTTTGGGAGATGAGAGAGAAAAATTCCGGCAGGCACCATACATTGCCAAAGCGGTGGAGCGTGAGCTTCCGGCCTGGGCTTCTCAACTTGATATTGCTATTCTTGGCGGAGGATATCCCGCATCTGCAGGGGAGGGAAAAATTTACAATCGGAGCCTGCTTGTGTTACGGGACGGTTCCGTAGCTGCCGCTTATGATAAAATTCATCTGTTCGATGTGAGCGTCACGAAAAATGATACATACCGGGAGTCCGCTACTGTGCAGGGCGGCAGGCCAGAAGCCGTTGTGTACAGAAATGATGATCTGCCGGCGATCGGGTTTTCAATCTGCTACGATGTGCGATTCCCTGAACTCTATCGGAAATTGATGGAAAAAGGAGCCCAAATATTAACAGTCCCCTCTGCATTTACCCGGCCAACAGGAAAAGCCCACTGGGACGTGCTGCTTCGTGCCAGGGCAATTGAAAACAGCTGTTATGTTATAGCGCCTGCACAAACCGGGCGACACGGAGAAAAACGTGAAACCTATGGACACTCGCTTATCATCGACCCGTGGGGAACGGTTTTACGAGATGCCGGAGAAGAATCCGGGGTAATTGTATTCGATCTTGACCTTCAAGTCGTGGAGGATGTTCGCCGTAAGCTACCCGCTATCACGCATCGCAGAATGTAAACCAATGCTGGGATGTACCGTAGGTTCAAACCATCGTTTTTAGATACTGCTTTCAATAAAGATTATACGTCTTTTATAAAATCACTTTTTCATATTTTCACCAGTCGTTTCTGCTTTATGGGCCCCTGTAGATAACGGTTCGGCAGTTGACGGACATGTACGGTCTACGATCAACAATCATCAATTTACATTGCAAATGAAAACACTCATCCTCCTTACGTTCTTCTCTTTTTTGTTACCATCCTGTACCGTAGACGTTCCAACATACGATTATGATCTCCAGGGGCATCGCGGTGCCCGGGGACTGGCGCCTGAAAATACAATCCCCTCCTTTTTAAAAGCAGTAGATCACGGGGCTGATACAATGGAGCTGGATGTAGTAGTTACGGCTGATGGCAATCTTCTTGTCTCTCACGAACCGTGGTTTAACCATCACATAAGCACGAAGCCGGACGGTACACCCGTCACTGAAGAGGAGGAGATGGAGCTTAATATTTATGAAATGACGATTGAAGAGATCAAACTCTTTGATGTTGGAAAACGCGGGCATCCTGATTTTCCTGAACAACAATCGATGGCTGTTACAAAACCGCTTTTGAGAGAGGTGGTTCAGAGCGTGGATGGATACGTAGAATCCCAGGGCCTGGAACCCGTTCATTACAATATTGAGACGAAAAGCAAGCCCGAGTGGTATGGCGTTTTTACTCCGGAACCGGGGGAGCAATCTCGCCTTCTGTACGAAGAGATCAAAGATCTTCAGATTCTCGACCGTGCAACTGTACAATCATTTGATCCGGCCACACTTATTGCACTGAATGAAATGGATGGCAGTGTCCGTCAGGCAATGCTGGTATTCAGAAAAGATCAAACCGTTGAACGGATGGTGGAAATCCTGGGGTACGAACCGGACATCTGGAGTCCTGAGTATCAGCTGGTCACTCCCGGCCTAATCGAGGAAGTTCACACCCGGGGCATGGACATTGTGCCCTGGACCATCAATAAACGCGATCAGATGATTCGCCTGCTGGAGATGGGCGTGGATGGAATAATAACCGATTACCCGAACCGGGCACCAACAGCATTGAACCTCTGAAACCTATTCTCAGCCTGATGGCAGGTGAAGAGTAATAAATGTACATAAAAAAGCCACGCCTAAAGTAAATTCATGCGTGGCTTATTTTTTTAATCACTCTGATAGGGCAGTTTTACTGCACCTGCCGAAGCGTTGGTTGGCCTTAAATTTCAGGATTGGGAGGAGTGTTCGGATTATTCTGACGCTCCTGTGTGGTATATGGATACCAGATCCGGTTACGTTCAGCATCAAGCGGAGGGTTTGCCCCGGAAGGTGCAGGTCGTCCCAGTCGCCTCATATCGTCAAAACGAAGGCCGGTCATGAAGAGCTCAGCACTGCGCTGACGATAGATTTCGGTGAAGAGGGATTCATCATCCAGTCCGCCCGCATATTCGGGTAACCCGGCACCCAGTCCGAATGGATCTTCAGCCGACGTTTTCGTTCTGATGGCATCGATTTCGTCAACGGCGTTATCCGGCTGGTCCAGGTTCACATACGCCTCGGCCCTGATTAGATTCATTTCACCGGGTAGATATACAGGAATAGGAGAAGAAGCAGAGCTGAAGAATCCTTCCAAATCATCAATAGGCAGGCTGTTCGGGGTGCTCACGTCTTCCGACGGTTCCAGGTAGAAATCAATTCTCTGGTCGCCGGTTTCAGACACTGGCGTGCCGAAATTATCGCGAGGGGCGTACTCTTGTCCCTCATCACCACTCAACACACCGGCCCAGATTGGATTTCTGGATACGGAGCCGTCATACGTGAATGTGGAGGTAGCCTCCGGATCCACCTGATCGGCAGCGTTGATGGCGGCCTGGTATTCACCTGCCAGCAAGAAATGACGTGCACGGTAGGCATGAATAGTATTCACCATGTCGAATCCGGGAAGCAGTATATTGTTGTTGAAGTTTTCACTGGGTTGAACCGCCGTGATTCGGGTGAGTGCACTGTCTAACAACTCGATGGATTCAGCAAGGACTTCGTTTCTTGGCAGGAATGGAGCCTCCTCCTCAGTTGATATGGGCGATTGCTGAAATGATTGCACAACGTACCCGAGTGCCATCGCCTTGTGGATCTCGGCAAGTGCAAGGATACCGCTCAGATCTCCTGCCTCGGTGATGGTGCCGGGCGCATTTTCAATAATCTGATCGGCCATAGAGATGGTTCTCATCATATTGTTCCAGACACGGTTTACGCGGCTGTTTTCCGGGGGCAGGTTGGTGCCGCCCAATTCCAGTTCCACAAGGCTTGAAAAGGTCGTGTTTATCGCCATTTCGCGCGTGGTTACCGCCGGTGCAAACACAGCGGCCGGGAGGGCTGTTTCGGAATAGAACCCCTGGATTCCCACCGCAAGATTTTCGATTCCCTCGGCGGTGCCCAGTACCTCATCATCGGTGGCCTGGTTTGGGTTGGTGATATCGAGATCACATGCGCTGATAACTGAAAGTAGTACGAATGCAAAAGCGTAAAGAAATATTCTGGTGTAATTCATTGTGATATCCATATAAAGTGACGATTAAAAGTTAGCTGTGATACCAAACTGAAAGCTTCTTGGGATCGGAACTTGTACAAAGTCGAACCCTCGAACAGCTGTTCGCTGACCGCCAACATTGGTTTCTGGATCATACCCGCTGTAATCGTCTATTGAAAAAAGATTACGTCCGATAATGCTCATTTTGAGACTCTCAATTCCTAAAAGCTCCGGAAAGAGCGTGTAGGAAGCGGAAACTTCACGTAATTTCAAATAGGATCCATCCTCAACCCAGTGTTCAAAAATGCCGAACACGCGTGCGTTAAACCCATCTGGAAGATCGCCTTCAAGCTCTTTTTCGAGATCTTCATGCGTACCGAATGGGAAGAATGCACCCAGGCGACGTGTAAAATTGAAGACATCGTTACCGTAGGACGCATCAAGCTGAGCACGAAAATCCCAGTTGCCGATATTCACTTCATTTATGAATGAACCAATCCAATCCGGGTTTGGATCCCCTATAATTTTGCTTTCTGCGGCACGAAGCGGCAGCCCGTTTTCGTCTGTGGCGATTTCACCGCTTTCCGTTCGTTCAAACGCCGAGCTGAAAAAGACACCAAGCGGCTCACCGTTAATGGCGGCCACCTGGCCGAAGGAATCCGGAATGGTAATCCGGCCTCCCTCTACACCGCTTACCTCATTTTCGTAAGTCGAAAACGTTGCAGTGGTGGTCCACCGGACCTTTGATGTGTTGACCGGAACTGCCCGTACCAGCAGTTCAATACCCTCATTTGTGAGTTCACCAAAGTTGCCCAGTTGGCTGAGAAAACCGGAACTCGGGGCTGCAGAACGGAACAGCAGAAGGTCATCTACTTCCTGGTTAAACCATGTGAACTCCACGGCAAGCCGGTCGTTTAAAAAGCCGAGATCGGCTCCAACTTCAATTTCTCTTTGCCGCTCAGGTTTCACATCCAGGGCTCCCTGCTGCGTGGAAGGAAGCAGTGCACTCCGGCCGGATATTGACTGCGGGCTAAACGTTGTAAACCTGTCAAAGGCACCGATAGAGGTCTGCCCGCCGGATGCTCCAAGGGATCCCCTGAGTTTGATGCTGGAGATAAACCCTTTGGATACATTCTCTTTCCAGAACGATTCGTTAGAGAGTACGTATGAGCCGCTTACCTTCGGAAAGAACTGCCATCGATCATCCGGACCGAACACTGATGATGCATCAAACCGGCCGGCAGCCGTTAAGAAATAGCGGTCTCTGAAACCGAGTGTTTGCTGGGCAAAAATCCCGTAAATCGCGATTTCGGAAAGAAATTCTCCCGGCTGATCGAAGTTCGAACCGCCGCCCACTACGTTGATAAACGGGCTGAATTGTGTGGATTGACTTGCAAATTGCTCCACCTCTTCGTACTGAATGGACCCGCCAACTAACGCGGTGAGTTCAAGGTCATCGGTCAGGAAGCTGTTATACCGAATGTTTAAATCGTTATTCAGCTGTAGAAAACCTCGCTCGGCCCGCCGGCCAAATCCTGTTCCAAGGCCCGGTGCGGACGTTCCGGATGGAATAAATGCGCGAGACGCCTGGTCGTAGGTATCTAATCCAATGGTGTAATCGATGGAGACATCATCAAAAGGCAGCAAGGTAAGTTTTGCGTTCCCGATAATTCGATCAATATCCTGGGTAAAATCATATTTTTCAATGACTTCGAGCGGGTTTGCAAGTACTGCATTTTGAGGAAACTCACCGGTTTCGGGATCGGGGCGCGGATCAAACGTATTGGGGCCGAAGATGAACCCGGTAAGTGCGCCAAATGAGGAGTTCAGGCCACCGTTGGGAATCTCCACACTGTTGGAATTGGAATAGTTAAGCCCAATCGACAATGTGGCCCAGTTGGTCAGCGTTTGATCCAGGTTGAGCCGTGCCGTCGTTCTTTCGAAATTGTTCCCTTCAACAATTCCTTCATTCGAAAAGTATGAGCCGGAAACAAAATACCGGGTGTCTTCAGAACCACCTGAAATCGAGAGGTTTTGATCCGTTCCCACTGCCGTTCGAAAGATAAAGTCCTGGAAATCGAACCGCTGAATGTCGGGGTTTGGTGTGCCATCATTATTTACCTGCGCTTCATTTACCGGGATGGTTTTCCGAATGTTATGAATCTGAACATTGGCGTTATAGGTAAATTTCGGCTCTCCTGATTGCCCGCGTTTCGTGAAAATCTGAACAACCCCGTTGTTTGCACGTGAGCCATAGAGAGCGGCAGCGGCTGCCCCTTTCACGACCTCGATGCGTTCAATATCGTTGGGGTTAATATCCACCAGCCTGTTTTGTGCCGTTCCGCCGATATCGATGAGCTCCGGCGAGTCGTTATTTACAATTACACCATCAACAATATAGAGCGGATCAGCCGAGCCTAAAAGGGAGCTTGGTCCGCGCAGACGAATACTAATACCACCTGCCGGATCCCCGGAGTTTTGCTGAACCAGATCGT
>JAAAOB010000134.1 GCA_009909035.1 Bacteroidota bacterium | reverse complement strand
ATAAAGAGAAATGCGAGTGAAAAAAGGTGCTGTTTTGTGCTGCCCAATGATTCCCAAAAATCCGGGCTTCTGTCGTCTCTCTTGCTTCTGGCCATTGCTTATTCGATTACTCTTGGAACACGGAAATAGTCAGAGTCCGCATCCGGTGCATTCTTGAGAGCCTCCTCATGACTCAGAGGTTCGCCGGCTTCATCCTTTCTGAACTCCGTGGCTGTTACATCGGTCACATGCTCCAGCGGCTCCACATCAGAGGTATCCAGCTCATTTAGTTGGTCGATGTAACCAAGGATTTCGTTCATATCCTCCTTAAGCGCTTCAGCTTCTTCATCGCCAAGCTGCAGCCTTGCGAGATTTGCTACGTATTGCACATCATCTTTGGAAACAGACATCGAACCTCCGGGAATTCTTAAATCTTCAGTTCCTTTTTATATTAATGCAGCCGTCAAAAAGTGGCTTACAGACAGAAATGGATAAGTTAATAAAGATTTACCTAAAGCATAACCGAATATGGCTCCGAATCGCGTCCAAAATGTAATGGTGATGGGGGCAGGCGCCGTTGGGGGATTTTTCGGCGGATATCAACCTTTCATTGGTCGCCCGCGGAGAACACCTTGCAGCCATTCAAAAGAACGGCCTCAATGTCAAGAGCATCGACGGCTCTTTTGTCGTACATGCCGCAGCTTCCGACAGGCCTTCTGAGCTGCCGCATCCTGACCTCATTCTGTTTACGGTGAAAACCTTTGACACAGAAGATGCCATCAGTCAAATTCGGCCGGTTGTGAGCCACGAAACAGTTATTTTAACTCTGCAAAACGGACTTGAAAACCGCCTGATACTTGACGACGCCTTTGGCAAAGAGCAAGTCGTCCCGGGAATCTGCAGAATCGGTGCCCGAATTTCTGAGCCGGGCCTTATCTCACACACCGATCCGGCCAGTGTTATCGTCGGGACAAATCAGCGAACAGCATTCGATCAAACCGATACGATTTGCAGCCTATTCAGGCGAGCTGAGGTAAAATGCAGAGTTGCAGATGACATCAGGCGAGAAATCTGGAAGAAATTCTCGTGGAACGCCATTTTCAATATGCTCACAGCGGCGGAGAATTGTACCGTGGAGGCTTTATTCGAAAAAGGTGAACCCGACCCCAGAATGAGTCGGCTGGCTGATGAAATTGTAAAGACAGCAAAAGCAGAAGGAGTCGATCTTCGACGAAATGACCTGGATAAGATCATCAACAGATCTTCTGATCTGGGCGGTTTTATAACCTCCACGCTTCATGATCGCAGGGAAGGAAAACCGCTTGAATATGATGCTTTTACAGGTGCCCTGCTCAGGCTGGGTAACAAACACGGCCTTGAACTTCCTGAATTCCGGAAACTTCATCGCCGGCTTGAGGCTTTGTCTAAAATCGGCTTTTTTGATCTATAACAACTATAACTCAGCGACTTACAGAAACACTCCATCCTTCAAACCCATACCCAATTATGCTCATCGGCATCTGTTCCGACTCACACGATCATATCGACCACACCCGAAAGGCGGTTCATTTCTTCAAGGAGAAGAAGGTTGACCGGGTGATTCACGCCGGAGACTACTGCAGCCCTTTTATCGTCCCGATTTTTGAGGGGCTGAACTTACACGGAATTTTCGGTAACAACGATGGCGATAAATATCTTCTGATGAAGAAGTTTGACGCCATTGGCGCAACGCTTCACGGAGATTTTCTCTCTTTCGAAAATGACGGTGTAAAGGTGGCGGCCTACCACGGTACGCATGCAGGTATCACCCGCAGTCTCGAATTGAGCGGTGAGTATGACCTGGTCATATCCGGCCATACACATGAACCCAGGCTGGACACCGTTGAAAACACGCTGTCGGTGAATCCGGGAAGCGTAAACGGGTTCGACGGCGACCCGATGGCAGCGATTTTCGATACCCTCACAAGAAAAGTACAGTTTAAAGAGCTGGTTTAATATAATCCGGCCCCGGCCATTTCAGTCAGGTCAGGAAATATGGCTGTTGATGATTGATTCGAGCTGGGGAGCCTGAACCACACCGGATTGTTGCCACAATATCTCTCCATTGCGGAAAAGTATCAGTGTGGGTACCCCCCGAACCTGATATTTAATGGCGGCCGCCGGATTCGTTTCCGCATTCACTTTCAAGATATGAATACGGTCTCCCATGCGGTTCTTTAACTCTTTGAGGATAGGATTCATCATTTTACACGGCCCGCACCAGTCAGTATAGAAGTCTACAAGTACGGGTTTTTCACCGTTGATGATTTCCGAAAAGGAAGTTTCTTTTTCTGTGTTTACAGACATACGCTTCAATATTTTGTTTAAGACAAAAAGATACGAATTTGAAACGAATGGTGTCGCGGTATCCTCTGCCGAACCTTCACCGGTAAACCAGGCCAACTCAGGGTTTGGGAACCAGAATACTTGATGCAACGATGCTGTACTCTTCCTGGTCACCCTCCACAGATTCGGGATTATCACCGGCATCCTCCGCATAGTGCTTCGCCTGATCTTCGGAGAGAGTTTTTACTGAAAAATCTCCGTGGAAGAGTACTTGCTTGCCTTGTGAATCGGTGGGAATGAAGAAAGCATAATCTTTGAATGTTACCCTGGCGGTATAGTTCTCATCACTCGCCATAAAAAAGCACCCCTTCTTTTGACAAACTTTGGACACGTCCGCTTTCAGGGTTACCGCACCCTCTTCTTTTCCAGACTCTATCAGGTCGGTGAGGGTAGCTGCATTCTCAAATGCCGCAGGATCGATATCATCACCAAACTGTTCGTGGGTATCGGTGACGCGTACCGGTTCTGAAAGGCGTATTACCCCATCCGCTTCCTGTGCAAAAGCGTTTGAGATAGTTGTAAAAAGGAGTAGCAGTAGAAAGAGTAAAATTCTCATGTTGAAGGGAGTTAATTTAGATTTATTCTGAATATAGATTCAAACATTGAATTTTTCACGTGCAACTTCTGATCAATGAATACTTACCAATTCTATCGGAAATCGATTATCATACGGATCAATTTCAGATAAAAAGAGAAGAGTATGGAGATTTATCTCAACGGATCGTTCATGAACCATGAAGAGGCGCGGATTTCTCCTGCCGATCGCGGATTTCTTTTTGGTGACGGCATCTACGAAGTGACCAGAGTGGTCCATGGTGAGTTATTCAGGGAGCGGGAGCATTTAAAACGGCTCGATGAGGGACTCAACGGCCTTCGCGTTCATCTTGACCCGGACGTACGCAATAAGATTCCCGAAATCGGCCGCGAACTGCTGGAAAGAAACCGTTTAACAAGCGGCGAAGCTTCCATCTACCTGCAGGTAACGCGCGGAGCAGCCTGGCCCAGAACCCATACGTTTCCAGATACGGAAGTGAAGCCAACCCTCTACATGTCAGCGGCGCCATTTAAGCCGCATAATGAACTGCATCAGGCCGGGGTGGATACGATTTCTGTTCCGGATATTCGCTGGACTCGCTGTAATTTAAAAACGGTAAACCTGCTGCCCAATACGTTGGCAAAACAGCAAGCCAGGGATGCCGGTGCAAACAGTGCCGTGATGATCCGTGACGGTGTTGTAACAGAAAGCCCGAATGCGAATATTTTCGGAGTAAAAGAGGGCACTCTTTATACCTTTCCAGAGTCAAACTATATCTTGAGCGGTATTACCCGAGGAGTGGTTCTCGAGATTGCAGATAAGCTTGCGATCCCGCGCAAGATGGTACCCATCCGGCAAGATGAGTTGTTTGACATTGATGAACTCTTCTTTTCCGGTACCACAACCGACATTCAGCCAATTAACCGCGTGGATGGAAAACCGATTGGAAGTGGCAAACCCGGTCCGGTGGTGAAAGCCATCCAAAACGAGTACAAAAACATGCTGTATCAGTAGACGCGAGAGCTCGCCTGCGAAATGATCTTTACTTGGGGGCTTGTTTTTCTTTCATGAGCTCTTAAATTGAAAGCTCTGTAAATAGAATGGTTTGCTATTAATCACATTAACTAAGTTCAAATTTCATGGATTCAAAAAACAGTTATTCCCGCAGAGAATTCTTAAGAACTCTTGGCGTGGGTAGTGCCTATACATTATTAGGGTCTTCCGTACTTTTGGCCGGCTGCTCATCAAAACAGGGTAACGGCACGCAAACGGATGAAACGATGTCTCAGGCCGGCCCGCTGCATACTGCTTCTGTCCAGCTTTATACATTTCGAAATCAACTGAACAATGAGGTTCAGGATACGCTGCAACGTGTTGCCGATTTGGGATATCAATTTGTAGAGACCTATGATTTCGCAGAGGATATCTCTTACGATGAAGTTGGACAGATGCTGCGTGATGCAGGCCTCTCCGTGAGCTCCATGCACGGTGAAATTCCGCTGGGTGAAGCGGGTGAACGGGCATTGCGTCGTGCTGAAGCATACAATAATGACAAGGTTATTTGGCACGGATGGCCGGAAGATGAACGGTATCAAACTGAAGACGGAATCAAAGAGCTTGCCGAGATTTATAATGAGGCAAGCGAATTTATGCAATCCAACGGATTGCAGTTTGGCCTGCACAATCACTGGTGGGAAATGAGAGTGGACGAAAGCGGAAGCTACCCCTTTGAAAAGCTGGTGAATTACATCAACGACGACATCTTTTTCGAGATTGATACCTACTGGGTGAAAACGGCCGGACAGGATCCTGCGGAGATCATCCGCAAATACCGCGATCGAGTGCAATTTCTCCATATCAAAGATGGCGATGCTCCATGGTATGAGGATCTGGGTGAAAGACCTCACGATCCCATGGTACCTGTAGGGCAGGGAACCCTGGATTTCGACTCCATCGTTGAAGCGTGCGGCGATTCGCATACATGGATGGTGGTAGAATTGGACGAAAGCGATATGGATATCTTTCAGGCCGCAGGTGAAAGTATCGACTATTTGATCGATAATAATATGGCCAAAGCTGAAAGAACCACTGCTTGATCTCTATTCATAATCAAGTCTAACCCCGTCATTCATCTATGGCGGGGTTTTTTTTAAAATAAATTCTCAACTGCGGTCCGGTCAGGGAAAATAAAGAGAGGCAAATCTTCTGAATTGAATGTCTGGCTTAAAATGCAGACATAAAAAAAGCCCACTTTCAGAGAAAGCGGGCTTATGTAGTACGTTGAAGCGGTTTATTCGTAAGTAAGGCTACGAACTTCAACTGCGCTAAGTCCTTTCGGAGTCTCTTCTACGCTAAATTCTACTTCTTCTCCATCTTCAAGGCCTTGATTCGGGCCAAGATTCTCTACGTTATTTCTGTGTACAAAAATGTCTTTGCCGCCATCGTCGGGCTGAATAAATCCATATCCTTTCTCGACGTCAAACCATTTTACTGTTCCTTGTTGACTCATTGTATTGGTAATAGGTATTGAAAATTACTGTTGTTTAATCACCCAAGTGAAGATTCAAAAGAGTTGAGTTGGGTTTACTCGATCGTCCTGAGAAGGGCTTTACTGAGGTGTTATGTTGGTCTTATGATAAAGCTTATTTTCACCAATACCTAAATTCACGGAAAAAATAATATCAAATTTACCTCTCTATCTCACAGTCGGTTAGCAGACTTCACCAGTAACCGGATCGATATAGCAGGCATCGGCCGTGATGGAGCGCTGACGCTTGAGTTCTTGCTGCAGCTCAAACAGCCATTCGTTAATCTCTTCTTCGCTTTGAAGAACCTTCTCACCCTCACGAATGTGCGTCTCATCCGCATCGTTTATCTCAACAACTTTATAGCTAAGAACCAGCTCTTTGAATCTCTCTTCAATTTGATCGGCTTTCGCATCATTATCTTTTCTGTAAAGTGTAATCATAGGTTAAGAAATTGAATTTAAAAAAAGTTATTTAAACGTTAAATACGAATTGATAAATATATATCAATCTATAGAGTTTGAATTGTATAATAATTATTGAATTGATGTGCCTTTATAAATATCTGTATCAATAAATTATCACGATATAAGTTTATTGAAATAAATTGCAATTGCGTTTGCTTTATTCCATTCAAAACTTGCATTTTGACCAGCATGAACTAAATTACCGCTCATTTCGGGATAAGATTACCAAGCAATCTGACCCTTTCTAACAGGCTATCAGTTCATTCATTACGGATATCAGTAGCAGACACTGATTTTATAAACATATTATGGAGGATTTTAGATCATGAAAGATTATGTGATAGGGATAGATATCGGAGGTACGTTTACCAAAACCGGTTTTGTAGACCGGGAAGGAAATATTTTAGCTGAAAACTCTTCACCAACCGAGCCGTTTGACAGCGTTGACGTCTACTTATATAATCTTGTAAAGGAGTTGAAAGAGGCTGAAAAACAGCTTGATGAACCTTACAGAATCGTAGGGATCGGGATTGGTGCTCCCAACGGCAATTATCACAAAGGGACGATTGAACAGGCTACCAATCTTAAATGGAAAGGAATTATTCCATTCACCGATATGATGAAAGAGCATTACGATCTGCCGATCAAGCTCACCAACGATGCCAATGCCGCGGCACTTGGGGAGAAGGTGTACGGGGGTGCCAAAGAGCTGGATAACTTCGTAATGGTTACGCTTGGCACCGGTCTTGGTGGCGGTATCGTCGTAAATGGAGACCTTGTTTATGGCCATGACGGGTTTGCCGGTGAGCAGGGGCATGTAAATGTGGTTGAAAACGGCAGAAAATGCGGATGCGGCAATCACGGGTGCCTTGAGACTTACGTTTCAGCACCGGGGATTAAGCGCACCGTATTTGAACTGCTTGCCAAGGACACCGAGGGGTCCAAGCTCGTGAAGTATACGTTTGATGAGATGGATTCCGAGATCATTTTTAACGCAGCCAGGGAAGATGATCCCGTTGCGCTAAAGTCGTTCGAAGAGACCGGAAAAACCCTGGGCAAACATCTTGCCGATACGGTTGCGCTGGTTAGTCCATCGAAAATTTTTCTATTCGGAGGATTAGCCAAAGCGGGTGATTACATCATCAAGCCCACTAAAAAATGGCTGGAGCACTTTGTGATGGGATTGTTCAAGAACAAAGTGGATATCGTGCCATCAAAACTCATTGGCAAAAATGTAGCTGTCTTAGGAGCCAGTGCTTTAATCTGGAATGAACTGGACAAATAGCCTTTCAATGTACTACCATTCAATGTCGCTATTTTATTGTACATCCAACCAATCATAACATCTAACCTTAACATTCATGCCAAACCAAGATAACAATACCCTGAAGGTGGGAATGGTTTTCATTTCCCTCATATTCTTCATTTTCGGGTTTGTCACAACGTTTATTATTACGCTTAGTGACCCCGTAATGGAAGCGTTCAACTTGAACTACACCGAAGCATTTTTGGTGAATTCAGCATTTTTCATCTCATATGCAATTTTTTCCATACCGTCCGGATCGGTAGTCAAAAAAGTCGGGTACAAAAACTCCATCGTCCTCGGTTTGGTGGTTTATGCCGTGGCTGGGTTTTTATTCTATCCCGCAATCGGTTTGGAATCCTACGCCTTCTTCTTAGGCGCTATCTTTATTCTTTCATTGGGAACGGTATTGTTACAGACTGCTGCGAATCCCTATGTAACGGAGCTCGGCCCGGAAGAAACGGCTTCAGGACGTTTGAACCTGACTCAGTCTCTCAACTCCATTGCAACCTGGCTCGCCCCGCTTTTTATTGTTGCACTTATTATTCCGGAAGAAGTTGTGAATGATGCGGTTGGCGAAATAATGGAACAAGCTGCTGTACAGCCCGGCGATTTGCTTCTGCCTTTCATGATTATCGGTGGAGTGACCTTAGTGGTTGCAGTTGCCGTAGCCCTGATTAACCTGCCTGACCTGAGTCAGGAAGGTACAGGCAATTACTCCAGCACCTTTAAATACCGACACATGCTGCTCGGTGCGTTTGGAATTTTCTGTTATGTGGGCGCCGAAGTGAGTATCGGAACCTCCATCTCTTCCTACATTGTTCAGCCCGATCTCGGGGGAGGTATCAGCCGTTCACTTGCTATACAATTCGTTGGTTTGTACTGGGCAGGCGCCATGATCGGCAGGCTGTTTGGAGCGATCTCCATGTCAGATATCAAGAATGTGAAGACAAAAACCTCCATGGTGATTGGAGTCCTGATTTGGGCATTTTTTGTCGGTATTTATACTCTTGACTGGGATCTTGGAATGGCATCCATATTTCTTGGTTTTGCAATCGCCAACTACGGTCTGATGCAGCTTGGTACTGGACGAGCAAATCGTATTCTTGCCATTTTCGCAGTTGTCGCAATGGTTCTTGCCATTACTTCCATGCTAACGACCGGACGTCTTGCCTTATGGACGATCGTCACTATCGGCCTCTTTAACTCGGTCATGTTCCCCAACATCTTTACCCTTGCTATTAAGGGTCTCGACCGCAGCGAAGTCAGCCTGGCTTCCGGAATTATCAATACGCTTATTGTCGGTGGCGCGATTGTTCCGGTAATCATGGGAGCGGTTGCCGACCTCTCAAATATTCAAATCGCCTTTATCGTACCTGTGGTCTGCTACGCATACATCCTGTTCTATGCACTGGTAGGCAGCCAGGTGAAACCCAGTGAGGGAGCAGATGCTCTTGCACCGGCAACTTCAACCGGAGCAGACCCTGAACATGAAGGGGTTTAATCTCCACGATGATTTGGTGTAAAACATTGCGTTAAGCACCATCAAAAAGATCATAGCCACCGCTGATCACTGAATTGGCGGTGGTTTTTTTATGCGATCTACTTTTGACGAGAGCCGTCTATGCTATTCGGACACTTTTTTTCAGCATTGCCATTTTAACCCGTACTCTGCATAGCGGCTGCCACACCGTTTATACTGAGAAAAAGGGCATCTTTTAACTCCTCTTTTCTTTGGGCATTTTCCTCTGAAGCATGCCATCTCTCCAATAATTCGGCCTGCATCAGGTTTAGCGGAAAGGTGAAATGATTCCGAAACCGGATGGAATTCTGAATCACCTTCCGCATATCCAAAATTTCCTCCTGATCTGTAATTTTCAGTATGAGCCGGCGCGTGGATTCATACTCATTTAATATACGGGCATGAAGGCGCCTGTCATGATTGCGGGCATACATCTCGGTGGTTAGCAAATGAGTTCGGGCAAGCTCTCTCTGTGCGTTGTCTACAATCGTTCCGAAAAAGCTCCACTCCCGGTACCACTCCTGCAGCGTGTTCAGGATTTCAGGTTCCTGCTGTAGCATGGGCTCCAGTGTTGTACCGAGCCCGAACCAGCCCGGTACATTGTATCGAACCTGTATCCAACCGAAGACCCAGGGTATGGCCCGGAGGTTTTCAAATTGCAGCCCCTTGTCTCCGCCTCTTGAAACCGGCCTGGATGCGATCGGTAAATTACCGATATGTTCAACCGGCGTAACATTTTTGAACCACTCCCAGAACTCCTCATCATCAATCAGCTCCCTGTACTTTTCCATCGAGCCGTTGGCAATACGGTCCATGATCAATTCGATCTCTCTGTTCTCTTGCAGGTTTTTTTGCCCTTCTCCGGCAGTTACCCTCGCAACTGCATTTACAACCTGTTCCAGGTGACGACGGGTAATGTCGGGCAGCGAATAGCGGAACGAAATAATTTCGCCCTGTTCGGTAAAACGAATACGGCCGTTATTGCTGATGCTGGGCAAAGCCAGAATAGCCCGGTTAGATCGGCCGCCTCCCCTACCCACAGTTCCGCCACGACCATGAAATATCCTGAAATCAACTTCTCGTTCTCTCAGAGCCCGCCCCAACTCCAACTGCGCTTTTTGCAGCGCCCAGTTCGACATCCAGTAACCGCCATCTTTGTTGCTGTCGGAGTATCCGAGCATAATCTCCTGAAAGTCATCGCGGGCTTTTAATTGCGTACTATAGACCTCATTGGTCAAAATCTTCTCGGTAAGTTGTGCACTCCGCTTCAGGTCATCGATCGTTTCAAAGAGCGGCACGATGTCGAGTTTACTGACGGCACCTCCATTCTCCATCCACCATAAACCGGCCTCTTTTGCCAAAAGAAGCACCTCCAGCATATCACTCACCTCATCGGTCATACTAATTATATAGCTGCCGATTGCCTCATTATTCACCTTCAAAATCTGTGAAATGAGTCGGAAAACAGCCAAAAGTTCCCTGGTTTGTTCCGAAAGATCTGCATGTTGAGGTGCAAGCGGACGCGGATTTTTCAACTCACGCGTTAGCAGTTCAAGCCGCTCCTTTTCACTGAGATTTTCATACCCGTCGAGCACGTTTGCTGCTGAGAGCAGTTCGGAAATGGCCGCTTCATGAACCCCGCTATGCTGCCGGATATCATGTGCTGCAAGGTGAAACCCGAATGTTTTGGCTCGAATAATCAAATCATTGAACTTTCCAAACCGCGCCAAATCTTCCAGGTCGTTCTGGATGAGTGAATTTGCGATGATCTCAAGGTCTTGTCTAAACTCCTTGGCCGTGTAACTTGCTGAAGAGTTGACGACCTGCTGCTCATCGCCCTCCAGTTCGTCCAACAGCAATCGAAGTCTCCTTCGAATGTGGGCGATCTTCCGGCGATAGGGCTCATTGCGATAGTGCCGGCGGTACTGCTCCTGCAGAGGCACCTCTTTTTCATCTTCTCTAAGAGATTCCAGAAGTTCATCGGAAACAGGTACCAGGTTTTGAGAAATGGAGAAGTACCTCCTCAGCTCATCCAGTTCGTTGAGGTAGAGCCTCAAGGCATACTTTCGATGATCGAGAAATGTATTCCAGGTTACCTCCCGGGTTACATTTGGATTTCCGTCCCGGTCACTTCCGATCCATGATCGATATTTCAGCACAATGGGAATATCCGGCACCTCATTGTATTGTTGAATAAAAGCGGCCCGAATGTCATCATAGAGCCTTGGAACCGAATTCCAGATAGAGTTTGTAAAAAAGAAGAGTCCGTTTTCAACTTCATCCGCGACGGTTAGCCTCTCCGAGCGCACTTCGTCTGTTGATATCAGTAACGTGAGCTCATTGATAATCTGCCTCAGAAGTGTTTCACGTTCACTCGGAATGAGCTCTTCGTCATCAATACGATCGATCATTGCGGTGATGTTCTCCTGTTTGCTAAGAACGCTTCGCCGTCGCGCCTCGGTGGGGTGTGCTGTTACAGTTGGCTGAATGTCCATCTTGCTAAAGATTTCCAACGCCTCCTCATAACTGTAACCTACCTTCTTGAAATATCGAAGAGCCTCCGAAATACTGTCTGCCCTCGGATTGTCAGCATCCAGCTTTTTTGCTCTTTCACGATTGATACGGATGATCTCGTGCTGTTCAAGCGAGTTGACCAGATGAAAAAAAATGGTGTAGAGCCGAAGTATTTCACGAATTTGATCCACCTCCATGCTGCCAATTCTCTCTGCAAGCTGATGGCTATGATAGTCACCGGTGTTTTCAAATGCTTTGGATGCGAGCTCCGGCAGCTCGGCTGCCAGTGTTTGGAGTGATTTCCGCTGCCGGTGCATGAGGAAATTTTCCAAAACACCTGTCAGGTTAACCAGATTTTGGATGAGTGGCTGACTTATACCTGCTTCTTCTGCAAATCGTTTAACGGTCTTTTTCCAATTCAAATCAACACAGTTTTTGAGTTCAAAGACATTAAATACCATTTATATGGTAGAATGTCATAAAGGTTCAGAAAATCAATTGATTGGAAGCGCTTTTGATTTACTTTTTATCCGTCAGGTTTCTCAATCATGACTGCTGAATGAATTGATGCACCCGGCCAGAAAGCCACGTTCTGAACGGATCGGTCGTGGGAGGTGAGTGTTTGGCTCTGGCCAATAGCTCCGTCTGGATATCCGGCCTGAGGCTTTCAAGGCGCTCTACCATAGCTTGGCCGGGGAATGACAGATCCTCTTCAGCGGCAATTAGAAGTGTGTCCGGCTTCAATGACAGGATCTCTTCATCCGTAAATAGCGGCGGGATACGAAGGTCAGGACGGAAAAATTGTGAGGAGTCGCCCAAGTAGCCGGCCCAATCTTTATCCCAGGTGCTCAAAAGCGGTTCAGCAAAAGCCCGAAGCCGTTCATCGCTCGGCTTTAGTCGATACATGATGCCCGGTACTGCCAGCTTGATCATCCCTTTTAAAAAAGATCCGTTTACGAATCCGGCCGGTACGATCAGAATTAATTTATTCACCCTGTTGGGCTTGAAGATGGCGTATTTTGTGGCAGCGAAACCCCCGAGACTTACTCCCAGCAGGTTCATCTTTTGCAATTCAAGCGAATCCGCAATGTCGATTAGCCAGTTCGAGAAATCATCATTTTTATAAGAAAATCGCGATTCATTGCCTCGTACAGACTGACCTGGCAGATCCGGGGCTATCAATCTGTAGTGCTTTGCCAAGAGTTGAAGTTCAGAAAGAAGGTGCGACGAGCCGGTTAGCATGGCATGCAGACAAATGAGTGGAGGATTCTCTTTGTCACCGGCGACCAGTACATGATTTGATCCAAATCGGGTTTCCACCCATTCAGACTCCACCGGAATCTGAATCTTTTTTTGAAAACGCTGATACCAGTCATCTAATTTCTTTCTTGCATCCGGCCCCTTAAATATCTGGTTTTCCATTTGTTTTGATCAGCAATATTTGGCTACTCTAAATTCAGGTCTACGAGTGCCTGCATCAGCCCTCTGTTCAGCTTAAGTATTTCCCTGTGGAGAAGCAGATTTTGATTCAAAAGCACCCGGTAGCCAAACATCCGGTTTTTAAACTCTGTTTCCTCAATCGTTGACGGGTCAACAAAGTCGAAATTCATCATGTCGAACCTTTGAATGTAGTAGGGTGTGAGGCTTTGCGTGATCCAGTATGAGTAGGTTTCTGCTGCCAAATCCAGCGTCGAATAGTTTTCGTAGTACTCAACAATCTGGCTTCGGAGCTCAAAATCCTCCACCAAATAGAGGTGTCCGCTGAACTTCATCGACTCATACGTGGTCGGACGCCCGTTAAACTGTATCATATTCATCGAGTTGGCCAGCACCGTTGATGTGGAATCCCTGCTCCAAGCCTCATCTCGACTGAACATAAACCTCTCCAGTTTCCGGAGGTGTTCGCCAAATAACTCGAGGTTTGCCGCAAGAGCCGTACTGTCTGCATCCAGGTCGCTCAGGATGTTGCGAAGATAGGTCTCTTCAAGATGGCTCTCCTGCCGGCTTTCACGCCAGTTTCCCAGCAGAAAGGCGGATGTTACACCGATAAACACGACAACGAGCTCCAGAAGGTATTTCTTCCACCGGCCCCGAGAGGGTGTTGAAGGGTCACTCATGCTCCTCCTTTTTTATCGTTTCAGGTGATATAAGATTTTCCAATTTAGAAAAAACGGCACCATTTCTCCACGAAGGTGCTTCTCGGTTTCGCTGAGGGATCAAACGATTTCCACTTTTTTGTCGAAAAGCATTATCATATAGCCGTTCTCTTAAACCTAATGGAAAAGCCATGAAAAAGAGCACGATCTCTCGCAGGGAATTCATCAAGAGGAGCAGTTCTGCAGCGGCTGTTGCAGCCTTTGGATTTCCCTCTATCATTCTACCCAAACAAAAGGAGAAACTTGGAGTAGCACTGGTTGGCCTCGGCAGGTACAGCCGGGGACGTCTGGCACCGGGCCTTCAGATGACCGAGCACTGTGAACTGAAGGGTATCGTGACCGGATCACCTGAGAAGATTCCACAGTGGCAGGAGCAGTACGGCATCCCCGACGGGAATGTCTACAACTACGAGAACATGCATCAAATGGCCGATAATGACGAGATTGACATTGTCTACATTGTTCTGCCTACCGGGCTGCATGCCGAATATTCCATCATCGGTGCCGAGGCCGGTAAGCACGTCTGGTGTGAGAAGCCGATGGCCAAAACCGTAGAGGAGTGCCAGGCGATCATCGATGCGGCTCAGAAAAGCGGCGTTCAGCTCACCATCGGATATCGCATGCAGCATGAGCCCAACACTCAAACTGTGATCCGGTACGGTAAGGAGAAACCGTTTGGCGAACTCACCAAAGTTCGTTCCGGCG
>JAAAOB010000062.1 GCA_009909035.1 Bacteroidota bacterium | reverse complement strand
GGCACAACAACCGAAATCTATGATTACGTCCGTTTACTGTTTGCACGAATTGGGAAGACAATTTCACCAAAATCGGGCAAACAAGTTCAAAAGGATTCTACGCGAACAATCATCTCGGAGCTTTTTGAGCGGTTTGATGACGGGACCAAATTTTATGTTCTCTTTCCTATCAATCTGCGGGAAGGACGCAAAATGAAAGAACAGCTTGCTGTCCTGAAAGAGAAAGGATTGACACGCCTGCTGAATGTCGATGACGAATCAATGTCTGACCTGACCCGTGATGAAGTTAACCCCGGCACTATCAAACCTAAAACTCACCGGGTGTTGATCGACCGGCTCGTACTCAAACAGGATGATGACACCCGCAGCCGCATTGCCGACTCGCTTGAAACAGCCTTCAGGGAAGGCAGCGGGCGATGCTCTGTTCTGATTCGAAATGGTGAAGAACTGCCGTTTAGTGAGCGATTTGAGCGCGACGGCATGGAGTTCCTGGAACCATCCCCCCAGATGTTCTCTTTCAACAATCCCTTTGGAGCCTGCGATGCCTGCGAAGGATTCGGCAAAGTGCCCGGAATCGATGAAGATCTCGTCATCCCCGACCATGATAAAACCATCCGCAATGGAGCCATTGCCCCTTTCGATTCGCCAAAGTTTAATAAAAATCTCAAGGATTTTATCAAAGTTGCGGCTAAATACAAGCTGCCGATCGATGTTCCGTACAAAGACCTGGACAAAGAGACAAAGAAAATTATCTGGAACGGGAAAGATCAATACGTGGGTATCCACGGGTTTTTCAAAAAAATCAAAAGCCAGTTTTATAAAGTTCACATGCGCGTATTTTATTCGCGATATCGCGGCTACAGCCGATGTCCGGAGTGCGAAGGATATCGTGTGCGCAAAGATGCTCTCTATGTGAAAGTGAACGGCCTCCACATCGGGGAGGTGACGGAGATGACGATCGGCCATGCCCGTAAATTTTTCGAGGAACTGGAGATTTCTGATTTTGAAAAAGAGGTGGCGGGCCAAATTCTTTACGAGATCCGCAAACGCTTAAAATATCTTGATGAAGTAGGGCTGGACTACCTCACGCTCAACCGCCTGACCAACACCCTGAGCGGTGGTGAATCGCAGCGGATCAGCCTCGCCAACTCACTCGGCAGTTCGCTGATTGGCAGCCTTTACGTGCTCGATGAACCAACCATCGGCCTGCATCCGCGAGACAACAACCGGCTGATCAGCATCCTGAAATCACTTCGTGATATCGGGAATACGGTGCTCGTGGTTGAACACGATCCTGAAATGATGAAAGCCGCCGATAATATCATCGACATCGGACCTTTTGCCGGCAGTCACGGTGGCGAAATTGTATTCAGCGGGTCTTATGATGCGTTGTTAGAGGCAAAAACACTGACCGGTAAATACCTGGGCGGCAAAATGGATATTCCGATTCCGGAAAAGCGCCGGAAAGGAAATGGAAAATCCATTGAGATCAAAGGGGCCTCGGAACATAATTTAAAAAGTATCGATGTGGAATTTCCGCTTGGCAAGCTTGTTTGTGTAACCGGTGTTTCGGGATCAGGCAAATCAACGCTTGTGCACGATACACTTTATGCACATATTCAAAATCAGCTCGGCACGTGGAAAGAGAAAATTGGGCGGAATCGCGGTGTGGACGGTGTTCGTCATGTTGAAGCGGTGGAGATGGTTGATCAAAGCCCGATCGGAAGATCGACCCGGTCTAATCCAGCCACCTATACCAAGGCGTTTGATGGCATCCGCGACCTGTTTTCAAACAGCCGGCAGTCAAAAATCATGGGCTATACTCCCGGCCATTTTTCATTCAACGTACCGGGCGGGCGATGTGAAAGCTGCCAGGGCGAAGGCGTTCAAAAAATCGAGATGCAGTTTATGGCCGATATCGAGCTGGTGTGCGAAGAGTGCAACGGCACACGATTCCGGAAAGATATTCTCCAGGTTACATATCGCGGGCACAACATACACGATGTACTGGAGATGAGCGTGAGCGATGCACTCGAATTTTTTGTAGATGAATCGTCGATCACCAATAAACTGCAGCCGCTTGAAGATGTGGGCCTTGGATACCTGAAGCTGGGCCAGAGTGCAACTACGTTGTCTGGCGGGGAAGCTCAGCGGGTAAAACTGGCCAAATTCCTGTCCAAAACGAATACCGATCAGACCCTCTACTTTTTTGATGAGCCAACCACGGGGCTCCATTTCGAGGATATCTCCAAACTCCTTAAATCTTTCAACGAGCTGGTGAACCAGGGCCATTCGGTGATTATCATCGAGCACAACCTGGACGTCATCAAAGCAGCTGATTGGCTGATCGACATTGGTCCCGAGGGCGGGTTTGGCGGCGGCCAAATTGTGGGCGAGGGTACGCCTGAGCAGATCGCTGAAATTGAGGAAAGTCATACCGGGCGGTTCTTAAAGGAGATATTATAACTCCCGGACGACTCAAAACCTTTTCTTTTAAGCAGAAAGATTGCTCACTGCGTTGGCTTTCAGATATACACCCAATTTTTTAATAGTAGGTTTGGCATAGTGCCACAACAGCGATTAGAGCTAATCCGCATATCATGTAGAGTTAAAGTAATAGAGAGCACAAGTCGATAACTACCGTTACCTTGCTCAACCTACTATTGGTGTCTCAGGCTTATATATTTGCCCATGATCTCCCGACTTCTCTATCTTAACTGGAAACTCTTCCTTGCACGGCTTTCACGTCTGCAGGCGGCGCTGCTGATAGGCTATACGCTGTTCCTCGTCGGGATGTTTATCAATATCATGGGTACGGCGGTTGTCATCATCTTTCTTGATTCCACAACTACCCGGTTTGAGATGAATTTACCCTGGCTCACACCGGAAATGCACCAGCTGCTTCTGCTTACATTTGCCAATGTCTTCTGGTTCATACATTTCTCTTTCACGAATACACGCCTCCTCAATGTTGATGAAAACCGTAAACTGCTGGCGTTTGCATACCCGGCCCACCAACTGGCACGCCACCTCAATATATTGAGCCTATTTCACCCGGTGAACATGATCTACAATTTAACCTGGCTTGTTTTTTTAGGATTGCAAATCAACTCAGGTATAAATATCCCGGTCCTGATTGCCGCCTTAATTTTAAACTACGGGGTGATTTACTCTGTAAAACAGCGATTTTTGCAACTCATGGAGCGGCGGTTTCGACTAATTGTTGGCAGTGGCCTATTCATATTTATTGGTGTTATACTCGCTGTTTCTGTTATTTCCAGAGATCCGGAAGCCGTTTTAGGACCGCTCGCCATCCAGCTTTCGCAAATTATGTCGGTGCTCTTCTGGCTGCCCGGCGGCTGGCTCTACCTCTCGGCCAACGGCACAATAACGGCGGCAACGGCATTGGGTTTACTTCTCGTTATGCTTCCACTGACGTGGTTTATTTTTATTGACAATTACAGGCAAACCAAAACCGGCCTTCAGAGTCCCGGAACTCATAAGGTTAATGACAAAATCAGTGTTCTGTGGGCTTTTTTGAAGCAGACCATGGGACCCAATGCGGGCAAATATCTCTACTATGTAACGATTCACCCGTATAATAAACTTCAGTTAGTAGCGGTGTTAATCATACCGGCAGTTTACATTCCGTTACTCCTGTTTATGGATTTTGGCCCGCTGTCTAACGTTCTTGTACTCACCATGTTTGCTGCCGTGCCTGTGGCACTGTTGGCTATGGGAATGGCAAATATGTTTGGGTATGAACATCGCGAAATGCTGCTCCATTTGCAGTTTCCGGTTACTCTTAAAAGACAGCTGCAGGAGCGCTTTCTTGGTGTCATCACACTCCCGATTATTCTCTTTTTCATCATCACAATTTTTGAAATACTCTTTCTCCAGGAGCTTGGAACGGTTTATGGCATTTATATAGCCAATACGTTCTTTTTTCTATGCTTTATGCTCTTTTTTATGTGGAGTTCATTTTACCAGTACCAGACTGCCCATTTCAGTACGTTTAGCTTTAAACATCCCATCGTTCCCCAAAAAGTAACCTTTACCGTTTCACTTATGATATTTGTGCTTGGCTACGCCATTTTCAGTCCTCTTGGCGAATGGCATATTTACAGGCTTTGGATTATGGGGGCACTGACCGCGGCAATCTGTATATATCTGATGGCAAATATTGAGATGCTTGCGAATGCATTTCGCAAAAAGATACTTTTGCAGCTCTGGAGCGAGTTTTAATCCTTCGTCAATCATGAATTATTCGATTACATATCAGTATGACTTTTGCACTTAGCGTAAAAAATCTTGGTAAATCCTATGAAAATGAAGATGTACTGAAAGATTTAACTCTTGATGTGCCGGAAGGATCAATTTTTGGGCTTATTGGCCCCAACGGAGCCGGCAAAAGCACATTCATTGGAATTCTTACCGGGCTTTTAAAGCAGAACACGGGTCTCGTTGAAATTAATGGCAAACCAATGGAGCCCGCCAACGAGCTCGAGATTAAAAAAGAGATTACCTCTGTTCTTCAGCCACCACTCCTGTTTGAAAATTTTACCAGCTACGAGTTCACAACCTATGTCTGCGAAATGTACGGAACAGCCGGTTCTGACCTGAATGATAAAATTAACTCTCTCTTTACCTATTTCGAAATTGATGAGTATCTCTATGTTACCATTCGACAACTTTCCTCAGGTAGCCGAAAAAAACTGGCCTTTTGTACGGCAATACTTACCGAGCCAAAGATACTATTCCTGGATGAACCATTTGAAAGCGTGGATGTGATTTCCATCGGCCGGATGAAAACACTGATACGCAAACTGCGCGACAACGGAGTCACTGTCTTTATAACCAGTCATATTCTTGAAGTTGTGGAGAATCTCTGCGACGACATAGCGATTTTACACAAAGGCAAAATTCTTGCATACCTCGATGCCGAAACACGCCGTGAGCTCCAAAAAGATTCAACCCTGAACGATATCTTTGAAGAGTACATTGACATGCGCGATTCAGGAGATGAACTGCTGGACTGGCTCTGAGGAGAGTCCAGCTCTGCGAGGCTCCGCGGTATACTCCCCGAAATCTGCGTGATAAACCGTTTGGGCAGCCACACTCAGAGATGATATGTACTCGCAGATTACGCAGATGAAACGCAGTGTTTCGCTGAGAAAAATCCAACTCTGCGAGACTCAGCGGCATACTCCCCGAAATCTGCGTGATAAACCATTACAGCACCCACACCCAGATGATGATCAGTACTCGCTGATGTACGCCGATGAAGCGCAGTGTTTCGCTGAGTAGAACCTACCTCCGCGAGACTCAGCGGTATACTCCCCGAAATCTGCTTGAGAAAAACTGTAAGGGTTTTACTCTTTTTTGCTCATATATATATCAAGGCACTATGAATTTCTAATGAAAAGGGTTGGCATGCACGAAAATGAATTAAGCTATAAAATCAGAGGGGCAGCTTTTAAAGTACACACTGAAATCGGTCCGGGATTGTTTGAATCCGTTTACGAAATTGCATTAGAACATGAGTTACACAAGGAAGGGCTGAATGTAAAAAGGCAACTGGGTATTCCGGTACAATACGATGGTTTAAAAATGGACCAGGGATACCGCGCAGATCTGCTTGTAGGCGGTAAAGTAATCGTTGAGATAAAATCAATCGAAACTTTACTGGATGTGCATTACAAACAGTTACTCACCTATATACGGCTGGCTGATATTCGTTTAGGTTTGCTCATGAACTTCAATTCTGTATCTCTTAAAGATTCCATTACCAGAATCGTAAATGATCTTTAAGTCTAACTCGCTGATTACGCCGATGAAACGCAGTGTTTCGCTGAGGAGGATCCAACTCTGCGAGGCTCAGCGGTATACTCCCCGAAATCTGCGTGGTAAACCGTTGAGGCACCCACACTCAGAGGATGATGTGTACTCGCTGATTACGCTAATGAATCGCAGTGTTTCGCTGAGGTGAACCCAGCTCCGCGAGACTCAGCGGCATACTCCCCGAAATCTGCGTGATAAACCGTTTGGGCAGCCACACACTCATATCATGATAAGTACTCGCTGATTACGCCGATGAAACGCAGAGTTACGCAGTTGGAAAATGTCAACTCTGCGAAACTCAGCGGTATACTCCCCGAAATCTGCATGATACACTTCATCAATCCAGGTGATCGGGAATGTTATAGTCGACTCCCTCCTCTTGATAATCAAGCAGATGCTCTGCGAAATAATCCCACAACATCCGCTCAAAATAGCTGCTGTAACGCCCGAACCCGTGGCGTGCTTCGGGAAAAATCATCATATCAAACCGTTTACCGGCCCGAACAAGCGCATCAGCCATGCGATAGGTATTGGCCGGGTGAACGTTGTTGTCTATCTCCCCGTGCACCAGCAGCAGCCGTCCCTGGAGGTTATCGGCCAGCTCCTGGTTGGCCGGTATAGTTGATCGAAACGTGGTCTCTTCCTTTTTCACCTCTTCGCCATCTTCATTCTCAACAGTTACTGAATCCGTTTCGGCCGACACCCCGTGATGAATTTCACTCCACCAAATATTGTACACATTATTATCGTGGTTCCCCGCCGAGGAGACGGCAACCTTGTAAAAATCGGGATAGGTAAGAAGAGCCGCCGTACTCATAAATCCGCCGCCCGAGTGGCCGTAGATACCCACACGATCCAGGTCCATGTAGTCGCGGCGGGCAGCAAGCTGCTCAATTCCATATCGATTATCTGCCAGTGCGTAGTCGCGGAGGTTATCGTATCCATAGTTGTGATACCACTTTTCACGGAGCGGGCTGCCGCCACGGTTCCCCATCGCCACAACCACAAAACCCACCTGCGATAGGGTATGTGCTCTTGCGGCCGAGCCGTTGATAGAAAAACTTCGTGGATACGGCTCCACCTGGGGTCCCGGATACACATATGAGATCACAGGATAGTTTTTGGTCGAGTCAAAATCAGCCGGCTTCCACATCACACCATACAGGTCCGTTGAGCCGTCAGCGGCTTTCACGCTAAACTCCTCTGGCAGCGTGTACCCGGCTTCGTACATGGCATCAAGATTCACCCCTTCAAGATCCATAACCGCTCTGCCACGGTTATCGCGCAGCACCGCCTTCGTCGGCAAATCCGGCCGGGAGTAATTCTGAACATAGTAATCTCGTGAATCACTCATCGAAATGGTATGATTGGCATTTTCCGGCGTGATCAGCTCCTGGCCATCCCCGTCAAACTCGACCTTATAATAATGAGCGTGAAATGGATTCCGCCCCTCCTCTTTACCATATCCCTGGAAATAGATTGTGCTGGCGGAAGTGTCGATTGCGGCCACGTCGCCAACCATAAAGAACCCGTCTGTGACCCGGTTTCTCAAGTTCCCTTCACTGTCATAGCGATACAATTGCCCCCACCCGGTGCGCTCACTCCACCAAATATACTCACTTCCATTCTCGATAACCCCGAGGTAGGAGTTCATCACGTTAAAATAGGGCTTGCTGGTTTCTGACCAGAGCACCTCCGTCTCGCCTGTTTCGGTATTCGCTTTCACGACGTCAATTTCATCCCACGTGCGGTTACGCCGTAATATCCAGAGATAATCCGACTCATCGGATGTATAGATACCGCCGTCACTGAAGTAGACGCCTCCCAGGGATTGATCCGGCCATTTGTCCGTATCAAGGCGGATTCCTTCGTGCGATTCCATGTCGAACACCATGATTTCATCCTGGTAGTGATTGTCTTCGCCCGGCAGGTTATACTTGTACGTTTCAAGTTCAGGCCGGGGTTTAATGGTGTTGATCACCCAAAGGTCATCCACCTCGCGCCAGTCCTGCCGCTTCACGTAGAGCTTTTCGGAATCTTCGAACCATTGGGCGCGCGACCGCAGCCGTTTGGTTGATGTTGTATCGCCGTGATCGGCCTGGTAACTGTACCAGCGCTCGCCATCCTCGGTGAGCCGGATTTCAGTGCTGTCCGGATCTTCGGCACGCATAACATACAGATCGTGTTCGCGGGCAAACGCAATCCAGGTACTGTCCGGCGAGAATGTTTGCCACTCTTCGCTGTCATCCGGTTCAAGCGAATCTCCTTTCACCAGTTCATTACCATTGATGCGGTAATCAAACTCCAGGCTGTCAACATGAAACGTAAACAGTCCCCGCTCGGAATCATAGTCAAAATCTTTCAAGTCAAGATCCCTGGCATTAAACCCGCGGTTGAACTCTTCCGAGAGTTGTGCCGCCATCTCCTCCCGGTCAAACAACGGCCGGCGCGACTGATCCCCGGCATCTACAAATTCCCAGCGTTTTCCTTCGGTATCTTCCCATTCATACCAAAAACGATCTTCATCCTCGATCCAGCGGGCACGCAGGAATGTATTTCCGGTCATCTTCTGCATCTTTTCGGACGTAAACTGCTCCGCCAGCTCAAAATTGGCCTCCTGTGCAGCTGCGTCACCGGTGATCTGGAAACAAAGGAGAAAGAAAAATGATAGGACTGAAAGTGTGAGACGGTAAAACTGTTTCATAGCTGTATTTATCTGAACTCATGGTTTAAATCGCCTCAATATCTAAAAGAATCTCTTTAGATGCTTCAAGTGTTACATTTTTTAATGGCTGGTTCAGGGGCTTTGCACTCATCCTCCGTTTCAATTCCCCACACAATAAACTGCATTGAGGCAGAGTGTTACACTTTCAATAAGGAATGGTTTACCCTATTTTAATCGTTACATTAGATCAATAAACAGATGAATACAAACCAAATAGGCAGATATGAAATTAGTTGACCCGTCAGGCAAAGAAGTAACAAGTAAAGAAAATGAAGAAGCCGGTAACCTTGAAAAGCAGCTAAACAAAAAAATTGAAAAACTTCTTGAACCGGTCATGAACAAAATTAAGCTGGCCGGCGGACAGGTGCCACAAGAGCAACTAATGCAGCTCTCATCGGCTGCACACCAGATGCTATTCAACAGAATGGTTTTCAATCTTGCTGTAAAGGCGGGTGTAAAAGATATCAGCGAAATACTGGGTGATGATGACGTTGAAGAACTGCAAACATCGCTGACCAATCAGCTTCAATTCGTTGATCAATCTCAGCAGGGACAGGAACAAGATCAAAACAGCCCCAAGGATTCGCAATAGAAATCCATTCGGGAATATTTAAATCAGACTTGGTCCTGTACCAACCAAGCCCGGCGTATAGGCTATTTTCTGATTGTTCAAACATATGATACAGAACCATGACGTAGCCTGAGAAAGGAGTACGTTCCACAGCACTACATATTTAATTGATGAAATACGATGAGTGGGTAGGTAAAACAAAAAACCAGCACGACAACATGGCGCCGGAGCAGCTCAGGCGCTTTGAAGCTATGCTAAACCGACCGCCCGATGATATTTCAATGGGTTCGGAACTTACCATGTGCGCACATTGGGCCTATTTTACACCGCTCTACATGCAGTCGGAACTTGGTGTTCAGGGCTATCCCCGAACTGAAATTTTTCTTCCTCCGGTACCCTACGCTACGCGCCTTTGGACCGGCGGACGCATCTCGTTTGTGTCTCCACTCCATATTGGAACACCGGCCAATAAACACTCCACCATTGTCTCTTTGGCTGAAAAGGAATCCTCCGGGGAAAAACGTGTGCATCTTACGCTTCAGCACCAAATTAGTACAAAAGGTTCGTTAGCAGTTAGCGAAGATCAGCACTTTTTGTATCGTGACCCCACGGAGAAAGGTGCCCATCCTACGCGGACGCAACCCATGGATCTCGACCCCGACTGGGAGAAAAACACCAAGCCCGATTCCGTCCTGCTGTTCAGGTTTTCAGCACTTACATACAACGCCCATCGCATTCATTACGACCAGGACTATGCGCGATCGGTTGAAGGATATCCCAATGTTATGCTGCACGGCCAGCTGCTTCTTCTGCTCGCGCTGGAGTCGTTCCGAAGCAAATTCGACGGCAAAGTACTCGAGGAGGTTACCTATACGCTCAACGGGCCCGTGTACCTTGGGGAACTGATCTCAATCTCCGGGAAGAGTGTAGATAATCACAGGTCTGAGCTGCGGATTTGCGGTCCTGAAAAGAACATTGCACTTCGGGCTTCTGTAAAATGGGGCTATAAATGGTGATCTATTCACACAATGATAATCCCGGTTAAGAACTGGACTCCCTGATTAAATTTTCCACCATCTCATCAAATGCTGAAGATAATATGTCTAAAACTTCAATTTGTTGATCCAGCGTAAGGTGACCTGCCTCCGTTCCGGGGCCATTTGTAGAATCCACGACGTAAATGCGTCCGCTTTTATTATCCCTCAAAACGTCGGCCTCACCGTAGTGCAGCCCCGACAGCTCTGCATGTTTATTTAATTGTTTTATCTCCTCATCTGAAAAATAAACGGTCGGATCATTGTACTCCACCCGGGAAACGTCGTTGGAAAACCGAATGTCGATGGAGCGGTATTTCTCAAAAACGAGCGGGATGTTGCCCCCATAAAATGTCACCCTGTAATCTACAATCTCATCCCCCACAGAATTGTCAATCAGAATCTGGTATGCTTTGTCTTCCCGTATTTCATCTTCGGGCAAGGGACCCTCAATCACCCTGCCGTCATGCGTGGAATTTGCCTCTGATTTTTCCACCATCAGCCCGGAATAGCTGGCTGGATCAACCATGAGCGGGTAACCGGCAATGTGTTCCCATGTTTTGGCCACTCTTGTTTTTTTGTTGTCAACATGATTGCAGTTAATACAGGGTTTTCCGTCTGTTGTGGGAATTTGAAATGAAATATCGTACGGGGCAGTAGGGTCAAACACAGGGCGATACCCGTTATAAGCAAAAATTCTTGGCAGCACCATGCCCATCCGCAGTGAAAAAGGATCGCAAAGTACACTCCTGCTCCTTCTGAAAGCAGCGCTTGCAAAGGCTCTGGAGGGAGAGGTAACCATCCGGTACGACTTGGCAATTACCAGTGACATGTAGAGCTCTTTCCACAAACCTTTTCTAAGCATAATGTTTACTCTTGTGTGGTTGTATGATAAGTGGAGTATACGTGTTGTAGGTTTTTTTATTCGAGCAACGGGTAGCCACTGAAATCAATGGATCAATTTATAGCATATCCGCAAGGCTACTGTTATGTAAGCCATAAGTTGCCGCATGCAAGTCATCGGATGAGTCAAGGATGAATGACAGGACACAAGCTTTTCGATAAAGATATTATAAAAAAATGGATTTTTATGACTTGTTCTGAAATGCATTGAGGATAAAAAAACCTGCAAGCCCGCTATGATTTCAAGTCATTGAATTGAAATCGATATCCATCGGGCAAGCAGGTATTTCACCTCTACACTAAGTCGAACGTATCAATCATTTCTGTGCTAAGGCTGAACTTTCGCTTTCCGGCCTGTGATGGATTCGCGCGCCGACCCGTTGGGACCCTCCACTTCTATCGTGATTTGCACGGGGCTGTCGTTTGAATTATCCGGATCCGCATCATCGATAATAAATGAATAGTCCGTAAGCTTGCTGAGATTGCTAAAAGAGCTGTTTGGCGACCCTATCGTAATATCTAAATCTCCCAGCAGACTGACCTGATCTCCGTCAACCGTCACGGTAATTGTCGTTCCCTCTGCCATTGGGAGCCCGTTTCCATCAGTGACCGTATAGTCGAACTGCTGATCAGCGGCATTCGCAATATTAAACGTTCCGGGAGTCACCGTAATGTTGGGCGCCCCGGAAAAAATCAATTGAGTTGTGGTCAGAATCTCCTGCTCGTTGTCATCTGCCGTTGTAGCCGTAACGGTTGCGATTCCGCCGGCTGGGATTGGATTTGCAACGGTTAACTCCGTTGTGGCCAGCCCATTTTCAGTGTAGGCAGATCCGTTTATGAATCCGCCATCCGTTGTAAAATAGATCGCTGTTCCATCGGGCACTTCATTCCCATATTTATCCCCGACGTAGGCGGTAATTTCGTGCTTGCCTCCCTCCTCAATAGATGCATTCCGCGTACTTGTTTTCAGCGTAAAGTGGTTTTGGCTGGGCAGACCTGCGTGAATAACAAGCTGTACCGGCTGGGAGCTCCGAACCGTAGTTCCATCGGCCATAGTAAATTCAGCAATAACCTGCACGGTTCCGGCTGCTGTTCCGCTAACCACTGTTGCCACCGCCCGTCCGCTGGCATCCGTTGTTACTGTCTCATCCGTAATAAACTCACCGCCGCCGGGTGCATTGCCAAACCTGAAATCGACATCTACACTATTCTCCTGTGTCAGGGCGTTACCGTTTTCATCCAGAACAACAAATGTGAGCTGCGAGGTCTCATTTTGACCTGTAGCCTGTACACCGATGTCCGTTTCTGAAATAGATTCCAGGGAGATTGTTGACGCATCGCCCAGTGGCTGCTCCGGCGCTTCAAAACTCAGCTGCTCCGTTACATCTCCATTCGGACCTGTTGCGGCCACTGTTATACTTACATCCTGCGTTATGTCTACACCATCGCGGTTTTCCAGACTAAAAGAAAAATCTGTAGTTCCCGGGCCACTCTGTACCTGATCACCAACCGTTACGAGCGTATCACCCGCAAGGGAAAGTTCAGGGTGCTCCATGATGACCTGCAGCGTTGTACCCTCCGCCAGCGGATTTCCGTTCTCATCTTCCAGCACGACGCTGAAGGTTTCCGAGGTGAATGCTTCCAGATCGATCGCTCCGTGGGTAACCGACAATTGCGAGTTTCCTGAAAACAGGATGGAAAGTTCCCGCGTCAATTTCGTGCTGTTTTCATCAACCGTTTCCACTTGGACAGTAGCTACACCCGGGGCTGTTTGATTGGTTTTTAGCTGCGCGCTTGCATAACCCTCCGCATCCGTGGTAGCCGAGCCGTCGATGGTTCCCTTGTTGGTGGAAAAATGTACGGCCGTTCCTTCCGGCACCGTGTTGCCATACTTATCGCCCAATAAAACGGAAATCTCATTTGGTTCAGATGTTGATGATGGAATGTTTTTCTTTGCTGCACTGACTTCAAAATGGTCGTCAGACGGCAGCCCGCCGCTAATCGTGATGCTTATCGGTTTCGACTGCATTGTATTCCCGTCTCGTGTAAAGCTTGCACGGACTTGAACTACTCCGGATTCCGTGCCGCTTGTCAGAGACGCTTTAGCAATCCCGTTTACGGTTTCGACTTTTTGGGGGTAGATACTTTCGCCACCACCCGGACCCGATGCTATGTCAAAATTAACCTCAACTGCATTCGACTGGCTAACGGGCGTTCCCGCCGAATCCGTGATCATAAATTCAAACTCGGCTGTTTCAATACCACCGGTTTCCCGAACCTGGATATTCTCTTCAGAAACAGATTGAAGCGTGATAAATGCCGATCCCTCTGACTCTTCACCCGTGGGCGGCGGAGTCCCTCCGTCATCTCCATCACCTGCACCACCTTCATCTCCGGTCGATAATCGAAACCCCGGCAGGTTTACGTTCCGTTCGGGAATAGCTAAAAACTCCTGGGTTTTCGCATCAAATCCCTCTTTTCTCACCTCAATGGTATAGGCAATCGTTGAGTCTACCTGTAATTCAAACGTATAGTTTCCAGCTTGATCCGTTGTGGTAATGATCTCGGGCGAAGGGTTTATTATTCGGACAATTGCATCTGCAACAGGCGCTTCCTGGCTGTCGGTAACTGAGCCGGAAACAGTGATAGGCTCAAAATCTTCCGATGATGTTGTATCGCAAGAGAGAAATAGAGTCGTTACGGTTAATATTGCTACAATGAGCAGAAGCAGTTCTTTTTTGGAGTTCATCTCTGTATACATTTGTGTGATTTTTCGGCACCAACCATTCATTCCAACCTTGACGGAATGATTATTGGATATGAGCGTGTAGTCGGTCTCTCCTTTATCGGCCGTGTTGGAAAGAACCTTTAAAAAATTTTAACCTGCCAGCTTAAAATATATGGTGTTGTCACTTCCTTAGTCCTTGTATCTGCAACATGCGTGAGGAGACGAAGGCCGGTCACGCCACAGCGAGGCTCGGTCCCGACGGATACATAAAGAGAATGAGACGGAGAGATGAAGGCTTACACCTATATATTGTATAGCAAGTCTGCCGAAAGACATTACACGGGTTCTTGTGATGATCTTAAAAAAAGAGTTAAGCGTCATAATGAAGCACGCGTTCGATCTACA
>JAAAOB010000158.1 GCA_009909035.1 Bacteroidota bacterium | reverse complement strand
TACGATTCGACTTCGTGGACTTCTTTGAGGATCGCTTTTGCGTTTTTATCTCCTTTCTGCATTACACGGTGCTGCAGGTTCGTAATGATCTCCTGTTCCGCTTTTTCGTACGCCTCCTCTTTGGCCTCCTCCTTTGTACCGGTGCGTATCAGTTCGTAAATATCATCCGCCCGCACAATACTGTATAAATTATCCTCATTGAACGCGTGCGAACGAAGGTCTTCGAATTTTTTAAAAAGCTCGGGAAACGAATCGCTGTCGTCGGCACGATCAACAATTTCCACATCCCCGGGTCCTTCGGCGCTAAGAGGAGTTTTACACAAGTAGAAAAATTTTTGCTTATAAATCATATGTCAGATGGATCAATTATAAATTCACAGTTGGTTTTCCGGACTACATCAAATCGCGGCTGTTATCCTGTACTGTGACGATTCTAAAAACCGGAGAATACGCAGATAAAGAAAAACAATCCCAAACAGAGTACAGGATTACAGCGCTACAAATATAACGCATTTTGCAGATCATACATAGAGTTTCCCTTGAATCCCCGGTTTTTGGCTGAGTTGTCACCCCGTCCGCCGTTTATTTCAACTTTTTCGGGCGCATCAGCCATTTAAATTCGCAGGTTTTTGGGTCAATATCGGACCAGTTGTCCACATCCGTAATAAAACATGCAATATTGGCTGTCGTTATCCGCGGGCCGTTCTCATCACTACCTAACAAATACTGAATGAATTGCTCAACCGAGGGATTGTGACCTGCAATCAACACCGTCTTCTGCGAACCGGGTGATCTCCTGACAGCTTCCAGGTAGGCTTCCGGCCCGTTGAAATAGAGGTCTTCATCCCAGGTTATCGACGGCTCTTTGATTCCTGCCCCGTTTGCAAGCAGCTCCACAGTCTCCTTTGCGCGTGCGGCCGGAGAACTTATCAAATGAGACGGCACTGCATCAACGCTCTTCAGGAATTTCCCCATGGCCGGTGCATCTCTTCTGCCACGCTTATTCAGCGGGCGGTCAAAATCTTTGCGGTCACGATCATCCCAGGAGGATTTGGCGTGTCGCATGATTAGAAGTCTTTTCATTGGTTCTATGGTGTGAAATGAACCACGTTGCGATATATGGCAACGTCTATTGTGTTAAAACTGATATCATTTTTTCCTACATGAAGCCTGTTCCGAGCGTCTGTTGCGCAAGGAGGCAACACTTTTCATTCCAACCCATTTGGATTGAAGATCTAAATCACTCTTTTAAAACATAATCTACAGTTTAAATACGGACTTCGGCAGGAAAAATCCAAGGGCGGCTCCCCGAACGGCCATAAACAGGATCATGGCCAGCCACAGCCCGTGTACTCCAAATAGTTCGGTGCCTGCGTAGTACACCGGCAGAAAGAAGAGAAATGTAGCCGCAACCATTGTATTCCGCATTGGTTTGGTTTCTGTAGCACCGATGAATACGCCGTCCAGGATATAGCAAATGCTGGAAACTACAGGTGCGAGTACCGTCCAGAAGACGACGCTCAATGCCAGGTCAATCACATCTTGTTTATCGGTAAAAATATGCAGGATTTGCTGGTCGAACAGCCCGTACACCAGGCTGCCGCCCAGGCCGATAGAGAGGCCCCAGGCCAGATTATATTTTACGGCTCGTTTAATGAACGGCAGGTTCTCTGCCCCTTTATACCTGCCGATCATGCTCTCCGCGGCGTAGGCAAATCCATCGATACCGTAAGAGGCCACCATCCAAAGCTGGAGAAGGATGGTGTTGGCAGCCAGCACAAGATCCCCCTGCTGTGCTGATTTAGCCGTAAAAAAAGAGAAGGTGAATATGAGGCAGAGCGTACGAATAAATATATCCCGGTTCACGGAGAAAAATTTTGCGATTTCAGCCGCATCAATCAGCAGATCTTTCACATAGTGGCCTACATACCGCCTGTACTGGCAGAGAAACAGGCCTGCCGCCAGTGCAAGTGCAAGGTAGGTGGATATCACGGTGCCCCACGCCACACCGTCCACGTGCATTCCAAGAACATAGATAAAATAGACATTGAGAATAATGTTGAGAATATTCAGCGCTATGGTGACCATCATCGGGAATTTTGCATTCTGCATGCCCAGGAACCATCCATTGATTCCATAGAGTGCAAGCACGGCGGGGGCAGTGTAGATTCTGATGTCGTAATATTCCAGTGTATACGCCTCTACTTCAGGTCCGCTCTCGATAATCCAGAAACTGAGTAACGCAATTGGTTCTTTTAATATGATCAGAAGAGACCCGATAAGAAGTGCCAGCAGCTGCACGCGGGCCAGCATCATGATCATCCCGCTGCGATCCCGCTTGCCGTATTCCTGGGCCGTCAGCCCGGTGGTCCCCATCCGCAAAAAGCCAAAGCCCCAAAACAGGAAATTGAATATCATGCCGCCCACGGCCAGCGCTCCCAGGTAGTAAACTTCTTCCAGGTGGCCAACAAGTGCGGTATCCACCACTCCCAGCAGCGGCACAGACAGATTGCTGATAATATTGGGGCCCGCAAGACGCAGTATATCTCTATTCACCTTCGTAGATGCCCGATTGTATGTGGTTATCTGTTCGGTTTCCGTATTTTGTAATCAAGTCAGCAAAAACTACCTTTTATTATTGATCAAAAAAACCAGCAATGGAATTAAGCTACTGGGAAGCCAGGTGGAATAAAGACAAAACAGGATTTCATATGCCCGGAGGATACCCCGGGCTGAAAAACCACTGGCATGATCTATCCCTGAAACCGAACCCGGAAGTCCTGGTACCGCTTTGTGGAAAAACACCCGATCTCGTACAGCTCGAAACGTACGGTGCCTCCGTCACGGGTGTGGAAATTTCGGAAAAAGCGGCCCGGGACTTTTTTAAAGAGCAAAACCGCCCGTATGAGATGCAATCGTTCGGGGAATTTTCAATCTACCGCTCCGGCTCTATTGACCTTTGGCAGGGAGATTTTTTTAAATTTCCCGTACACAGAGCATCGCCCTTTGATCTGATTTACGATAAAGCTGCCCTCGTTGCGCTGCCGTATGACAAGAGAAAATCGTATGTTCGTAAAATCATTGACCTGGCCGGGCTAGACGGTTCGATCTTGCTGCATCACTTTATATACCCGCAGGAACAGATGACCGGGCCTCCTTTTAGTGTTACAGAAGATGAAATTGATGACTACTTTTCAGCCAGTTATTGCATCAAACTACTGGAAAAAAACCGGCTGCCGGCCGCGCAATTTCCGCCATTTCAGCGGCGCGGGCTGCAATCGCCGTTAGAGGAACGGCTGCTTTATATTACACCGGCTCTCTGAGTCTAAAGATTAAGGTAATTTTTATCTTTTTATTACTTTTTTGGCTGTTATCTTGAAGATAGTTGCATGTATGGCGGACTGCATTTATTTTCCTTTTTATTTTCACAAACTGCGTAAACGTAATACACTATCTCATGGATATAGACAAGCGTAACCAGCTGTTAACAATATTACTCGGCGTTATTATTATAGGAATGAGCTATTGGCTGTACAGATCTCTTGTAGATCCGTACCAGAAAGTTCTTGAAGAGCGTGAGATGGTTGAGCGTGAACGTCACCGTATGGAGGTTGCACGCGACGCTCTTGTTCAGTACAAGACCCGGAAAGGGAACTTTCCGCCCACGGAAGGTGGTCTCGATAGTCTTGTAGCTTTTTTAAAGTCAGATTCCATGATGGTTGAACGTGGCGAAGAGCTTTTTGAATTTCGTCCGCCCTCCAGCTACGATCCCGATTCTGTGATCTTTTCTCCTCGGCCGCCGCACAACAAGTTTGAATATACGCTGAATGACACGCTGCGCCCACCGCTCTACGTGCTCGAAAATCCCGGCAGCGAAGACAAAATCGGTGATCTTGAAAGAACGACTATGCTGAATGCTCCTAACTGGAACTAAGTATGGCTGATGATGACGTTTGCCTTGGAATCTGTTACTCCGATAGTCAACTTTTTTATTCGGTAAACAGGCCGGGCATTCTCTCTGAAGTTCAGCACATCGGAGCGTTCGACTTTAATTTTGATGTTCAACAGGCAGTAGTTCACGGAGAGGGGAAAACCTTTTCCGGGATCAAGAACTCCATTCGCGATATTAAAAAGCGGTTTAACTGTAGTTCCGTACGTATTCTTTCGCCGGCAACCGAAGAGTGCACCACCATTCTGCCGCGTTCTGTTTATGAGGATACAGGCGAGCGCGAGTCGCACATTCGCACGCTCATGCCCGAATTGGATCGGAATAAGCTCGAGATCACCTGGTATCCCCTGAGTAATGTGGATCAGCGGTTGCTGCTGATTCGGAACTCGGACACGATGAAAGGATTCCGGCAGCTTCTTGGAGATGTTGGGCATGCCGAGTACGTAGCCGATTTTGAATTAGGCAGCGAGTGGCAGTCGCATACACAAATCAGTGGTTCGTTTTTAGCTATCCACTGCGGAACAGACTCCATTTCGATCTCCTCATTTCTGCTTGGCAAACTCCGAGGTGCAACCCTGATTAGGTTTGATCATAAAGATGACCTGCCCTACCTCTGGAAACTCTTTAGCAGCAGATACAGCTGGATGAGCGGAATACATGAGCAGATCTACTTTTTCGGCGTCGATGCCCCTCAAATCCGCGACACACTCACACCGTACTGGGACGGCACGGGGGAATACCTGGTGATGGATCGCCTTGAAAAAATGCGTGTCAGCGCCCCTGAGGAGACCTATGGATTTGGCCTTGAGCAGGCATTTCCAGCCATTTTGCTGTCGCTGAACCGCGAAAATAAATTAACCGAAGCCGATCATGAGAATCATAACGGGAACTCTTAAAGGACGAATCATACCCGCCCCCGATACCGGCCTGCTGCGACCTACATCAGACCGAACAAAAGAGGGCGTATTTTCTACATTAGCAGCGCGCAGGTATTTCGAATCCACCACCGTCCTGGATCTTTTTGCCGGCAGCGGTAACCTCGGGTTTGAAGCACTATCGCGTGGTTCTGATCATATCCAGATTGTTGACCAGGAGGCTGATCATATCCGGCATATCGAGCATGTTGCAGATACATTTGGTGTATCACAGAACATCACAACGACTCAAATGCCTGTTGAAGAGTACCTTGAAAATCCCCGGCAATCCTTCGATTTTGTTTTCGCTGACCCGCCCTACGACTATTTTTATATGAAAGAGATGATAGGATTAGTCCTTGACCATAAGCTGCTGAACGAAAACGGCTGTTTTGTTTTAGAGTATGATAAACGGCACGATTTTTCCGGCCACCCGCAATGTGTGTCAACCAAAGCTTATGGGCGAACAATTGCATCGATATTTATAAACCCGGGCGATGACTTTTAAACCCTGCCAATCATGAATAAAGAGAAAAAAATAGCCATTTACCCCGGGTCGTTCGACCCGTTTACGAACGGCCATATTGACCTGGTAGAGAGAGCCACACGTATATTCGATAAAGTGGTTGTAACGGTTGCCGTAAACAGCAAAAAAAAGACAATGTTCTCGGGTGATGAGAGGGCACAGTTAATCAGGGAAGCCATAGAGGAACAGCCGTGGAGCAACCAGGTGGAAGTGGAACAATTTACGGGACTTCTAATTGATTTTGCGAATAAAAAACAGGCCACGGTGCTGTTGCGGGGTGTCCGGCAAATATCCGATTTTGAGTATGAGTTCCAGATGGCATTGACAAACCGGCGGCTCTCGCCGCGTCTCGATACTGTATTCCTGATGCCTGATGAAAACCATGCCATCACCTCCTCATCGATCGTAAAAGAGGTGGCAACCTGGGGGGGCGATATCAGCAGTTTTGTTCCACATAATATCCGGATTGCCATTCTAAACAAGATTGATAATGGTTAACAGGCTTCTTTTAGCAGATTTTTTGCTATCATGCATGTACTCTCGAACTGACGAAAGATAATAACCCGATTTCATATGATTTCAGATCGCGCAGAACAACTATCCGAATCTCAAACGCTTAAAATTTCCGGACGGGCGAAGCAGCTCGCCCGCGATGGTATATCCGTCATATCATTAAGTGCAGGAGAACCCGACTTTAAAACGCCGGCACACATCTGCAATGCAGCCATCGATGCAATCACCGAGGGCTTTCACGGATACACTATGAATACCGGTATGCCGGAACTTCGTGAGGCTATAGCGGCAAAATTAAAAAGAGAGAACCAGTTCAGCTATACACCCGATCAAATTGTCCTCTCGAATGGAGCAAAGCAGTCGATCGGGTTTTCCCTGCTTGCCACCATCAACCCCGGAGATGAAGTGTTAATCCCGGCTCCATACTGGGTATCCTATCCCGAAATGGTGAAGCTGGCACAGGGAACACCGGTACCCGTTAAAACCACGTACGCAGCCCACTACAAAATGACGGCTGAGCAGCTCAGAAGCCATATAACACCCCAAACGCGGGCCTTGATCCTCTGTTCGCCCAGCAATCCTACCGGGGCCTGTTATACCCTGAAAGAGCTGAAAGAGATCGCCGGCGTACTGAAAGAGCATCCCGATATCCTCATTATCTCGGACGAAATTTATGAATATATCATCTTTAGCGGTGAACATGTTAGTATTCTGAATGCCGCCCCTGAGCTCAGCGATCGCACAATTATTATAAACGGATTTTCGAAGGGTTTTGCCATGACCGGCTGGCGGCTGGGGTATGCGGCGGGACCTAAACCTGTGATCTCAGCGCTTGCCAAAATCCAGAGCCAGGAAACGTCTGCTCCATCGTCCATTTCACAAAAAGCCGGGCTTGCAGCCTACACCGGCCCCATGACGCCGGTTAGTAAAATGCGTGATGCCTTTCGTGAGCGACGGGATTACATGGTTGAGGAATTGAACAACATTGAGGGTGTTGATTGTTTCTCACCCCCCGGTGCATTTTACCTGTTTCCCGATATTCGGTCTTTTTTCGGAAAATTGACCCCTGACGGAGAAGCGATCAAAACCTCAACGGATTTGTGTCTCTACCTGCTTGAAGAGCACGGTGTGGCGGCTGTTCCCGGAGATGCATTCGGTGAACCCGGCGGTCTTCGTATCAGTTATGCCACATCGATGGACCAGCTTAAAGAGGCTGTCCGTCGGCTGAAAAACGGACTAACATCACTATCCTGACCGCCATTTTGGAGTACCTTTGCAGTTTGGCACATTTTCTGCACTAACCCAAAACTGCAACTCAAACAATATGATTAAAAAAAAGACGTACTACTATGCCCACATACGAATATAAACGCGAAGACGGCACCACATTCGAGGTGTTTCAATCAATGTCAGATGATGCACTAACAGTATGCCCCACAACGGGTCAGCCTGTAAAACGAGTGATCAGCGGAGGCAGCGGACTGGTGTTTAAAGGATCCGGATTCTACGTTACCGATTACAAAAACGGAAAGTCGGCCGGAAACAGCAGCTCATCCGAAAAAGAGTCCCGAACCACAAGCTCTGACTCATCAGACAACGCATCAGCAGATACAAGTAGTAAAACTAAAGCGAACGATTAACCCGCACATATGCCAGATACACGATCTGAACGGTTTAAAGAAGCATCAGAACAGTTTGTTTTACTTTGGGGAGAAATGGCGTCCGCCTGGGGCATTAACAAAACGATGGCCCAGATCCACGCTCTTCTCTATGCCGAAAGTAAACCGCTTGACACAGATACGATCATGGATCGGCTGAAAATCAGCAGGGGAAACGCCAACATGAACCTGCGAAACCTGGTGCAGTGGCAGCTTGTAAACAAAGTTCATTTTAAAGGAAAAAGAAAAGATTTCTACACTGCCGAAAAAGATGTCTGGAATATCGTCGCTGTACTTATCCACGAGCGGCAGCAGCGCGAAATTGCTCCCATCCAGCAAAATCTCATCCATTGCCTGGACCTGTTCGAAACAGGACATGAACTAACTGAAGATGAGGCTGAATTTAAAGAGCGAATTGAAAACTTTATTGAATTCCTGGAAATGTTTGACCGCTTTACAGAAGCAATGCTTCCATACATCAACAGAAAAAACCTGAAGTTTTTGAAAAAACTCGTGAAACTTGCAGAAGCTCACCAATCTTTAAAAGGAGAGAGCGAACCTACGGCTTCAGGTAATAATTATGGGTAAAACCGGGCGCCAAATTGGTGATGAAGGCGAAGATATTGCTGCCGCTTATCTTGAATCAAAGGGATGGCTCATACTTGACAGAAACTACTTTTTTGAAAAAGCAGAGGTCGATATTGTCGCCTTTGATCATAAGCAAATTATCTTTGTAGAGGTTAAATCGCGATCCGGAACCTACTTTGGCCGGCCCGAAGAGTATGTAACACCTCAAAAAGAGAAACTGGTAAAAAAAGCGGCTGAAGCCTGGATATACGAACGTAAAATGGACACGGCGCTCGTCCGGTTCGATATCGTGGCAATTGTTCAAAATAAAAATGATGCCCCGGACATCACACACTTCGAAGATGCGTTTCGCTAAATCCGCTTAAGCATAGGAAACCGCTTCCATCTTTTCGCCTAAACCTATACATTCACCTTCATCCACTGCCACCCCTGAAAGAACAGTATAGTAAAGAAAGCACCTTTTCGTACTCCATCCGAATAACAAAAAGAGGTACTAATGAAGCCCACTCCGGAACAGGTTATCAGAACGGTATTCTCATCAGTCGTATTTTTTTTACTTTTGCTTATCGTTACCCCGGTTGTGATCATTTTGCTTCTCGTCTCTTTGGGAAAGCTTACCAATTTTATCGTAGAAAATATAGCGCCACTGCTTGCATACCCTGTTTTTTATATACTCGGGATAACATTTTCCATTGAGAACCACGCGGATTCACTGCCGGAACAAGCGGTTTACATATCAAACCACAGTTCTACGCTGGATCTTTTTTGTATTCTTGCACTCGGGCTTCCGCGGATACGGTTCATTGCCAAATGGGAGCTTCAATACAATCCGCTGTTTTTTATTCTCGGCCGCTTAACAGGGCAGGTATTTATCAAGCGGCAAGATTCCAAAAAAGCGGTCCAAACGTTACAAAATGCATACAGCAGGGTGAAAAGAAAACGGCTCTCAATATTTGCTGCGCCGGAAGGATCACGTAAACATGCGGGGATCATCGGGGAGTTTAAAAAGGGGCCGTTCCGAACCGCCATGGATCTCGGCTACCCGCTGGTTCCAATCTATTTTGAGGGAAACCAGTTACTCAGCGAAGGTGGATCCTTGTTCACCAAAAAGGGTTCCTGTACCGCCCACATTTACCCGCCCATCCCCACCGACTCCTGGACTCTCGAAAACCTTGAAGAACAGATCGCCTCCGTTAGATCCCGCTATATAAGCTGGGCGGCCCGCGATATGAATCTGAGCAAGGAAGAGGTTTCTGACACCAAAAATTAACCGTATGTTATAACAGGCATCCCGCTGTTATTTTTCGATATAGAGCTCGAATTGATGTTCATTTTTTATCTTGTAGCTCCTATATTATCTGCAGTTGGTTTTAGTTTCGTGCGCCCTACTCTCGATTATCTTGATTCTTCTGTTGGGGGAAACGGAATTCCGCAGAGCATGTATCAGGGCCTGGCGATGGATGGTCCTGCATGAGAAATCAATTGTATTCAGGAGCTTTCACTTTGTTTATCACACCTTACAGATCCACGTTTAACCCATCACTATGACAAACAGCATATCCTATAATGAACAGAAAACCCGTGAGTTAATCTACGATCTCAAGCCGCTGATGCATCAGCCGGTATCACTCAAAAGGGCTAAAAAGCTGGCAAAACGACTTGGATGCACCGTAGAAGGCGACCGTTCCAGCATTCTTTTCTGGAATCCTGAATTTCAAGATGCTGAGGAAGCTCATCTTGAACTGTTTGTTCCCGGCAAATATATGAACTTTGAAAAGCCGGAGCAGCATGCCACGTTTCAATACCGTAAATTTCCGGTCCGTGTAGAAGGTGAGTTTGCAGCTGCAGTACTCGATGGTGCGCCAGTGGGCAAAAAAAGCGCTTTTGGCGCGTTGTACCAGATCAAAATTCAGTACTCTTCAGGTGAAGAATCTATTCTGCGGGATCCACTCGCCGCATCACTGCCTTACGGTATCCACGCACCGGCGGAAATTTATGATATCGAGACAATGCTCCTCAACAGGCAGGATGCCGACTATTTTATAAATCTGAGTGAGGAACTTTCGGCACATGAGAATCGGCGTATTGGTCACCCGGTCAATCTTCTTGAACTTCATGTCCAAACCGCCACCCGCCAGGGAACACTCCACTCCCTTAAAGAGCGTTTCAGCCAGATAGCCTACAAAATTGAGCATAATCGTAAACTGACGCCCGATGAGAAAAACCTGACCGCATTTGATGCTGTTGAATTGATGCCCATCGATCCGGTGATTGAACATCCTGAACATCATTCTTTTTGGTATCCGATTCAGAACCCGAAAACCGATGGTGAAGAGCTTACGGTACGCCTGCGGCGCCCATCTGTTTTAAACTGGGGGTATGATGTTCCCATCTTCGGATCAGCAGCCCTGAACCCTTCCCTTCTTTCAACAGGCCGGCCAGACGAACTTTTAGAACTCATAGAAGCGCTTCACACCTTTCCTGCCCCCATAAAAGTCGTGCTTGATGTTGTCTACGGGCACGCGGATAACGCCGCACTGGAGGTCTTGCCCGACGCTTTTTTTGCCGGTCCCAATATGTATGGGCAGGATTTACAATTTCGACACCCGCTTGTTCGGGCAATATTACTCGAAATGCTGCGGAGGAAAATTCGCTATGGATTTGACGGTGTTCGGGTCGATGGCGCCCAGGATTTTAAATACTTTGATGAAGAGAAAGAGAAGGTTCTGCATGATGACGAATTTCTGAAAGAAATGAGTAATCAAAAGCATAAGGCGGCCGGCGTTGACTACCGCCCCTGGATGATTTTCGAAGATGGAAGGCCCTGGCCGCGTGATGATTGGGAACTTGCCTCTACCTATAACGATGTTACCCAGCAACAGCCCCATGCGTTTCAATGGGCCCCGATGATTTTTGCTTATAATACTCCCTATACCTACACATACTGGGTTTCGAAATGGTGGCGGCTGCGGGAGATGTTTCTATCAGGAGAAAAATGGATTGGAGGTTATGCCAATCACGATACCATGAGACGCGGTACGCAGGCCGATCCAAACTCTCTAAATGTGAACACGTTGCTTGGAAATTCTCTGAAAATGATCATGGAGAATGCCTACAATAATCCATCGACCACGCTGCTCATGCATGGATTTCTGCCGGGTGTACCCATGGATTTTCTTCAGGCATTAGGTAATACACCCTGGAGCTTTATACGGGATACCGATTCAACCTACGCACTGAAAGTGGTTGCTGAAGAAGCCTTCTTCCTTGATTGGCAAGTCACCGAAAACGAATATCGGCAATCCACGTTTTTTAAGAGATTGAAATACCTTGGATTTACGACACTTGATGAGCTTAAGCGATTCGCAAACATGCTTCTGCATTTAATGAAATCTTTCGATAATGATTCCTCCAGAGTGGCAGAAATAGTAAACAGGGTCGAATCTGAAACAGGGGAAGAGTGGGACATCGACAAGTTAAACAGCTATGCACTTGCCTGGATGCAGGATTTGAATGAATACTGTAATGTGGACAATCATGCAAGATTTGTATCGGACGATAAAGCCCGGTTTAATGCAGAGGTAAGAACTTTCAGGCATGATAATCCGTGGCTGTCACAAAACTTTACAGGTTCTGACTTCCTTTCATACCAGGAACCTGTAGATGGAACGGTCATTTTTTATGGATACCGGCAAGATCCATTATCCGGAAAGGAACTTATCATTGTCGCCAATATGGAGGGACAACCTCGGCAGGTTGTTCCAGCTGAGTTAATTGGCCAGCTTCAGTCGGAAAAGGAATGGAATGTGGTGTGCTCTACACCATCGATTACAAGAAAAGATATACACAAGCCTGTCAGGCTTTCTATCTCCCAGGGACTACTGTTTGAGCGGGTATGATTCAGCCGAATGTTTATACTCCGAGATATAAACAAGTTGTGCCGGCTTCAACATTTAGCAACCACCGGCACATAACGCTATCTCCCGAGTCTTACTTTTCGCGATAGAAATATATATTCTTGTTTGCAGCATCTTTGCCGCTTTTTATTTTGACGTTATTCTCCTGATTATACTGGTATACAGCAGTTCTCATTGAATTAACGCTTTTGTCATTTGTATAAGATACTTCTACGGCCTGTCCTCCAGGCTCAAGCTTATCAAGTGCATCCATCAACGGCTTGAACTTCGAGGACCGTCTTTTACTGGACTTCATTTGTGACCGTTTTACAAATTTAATATTCATAACGTTATTTATTATTTAATGTTCAGTCTTTATTTGAAATAATTATGTGCTCAATAGATTTGATAATATACTATATAGAAAATAATAATTAATTCAGTAACCTATAGAACCTCAAAGTTACGATTATTGCTAACTGGTTTACAACATGATTTATTGTTTATATTCGAATGCGAATTTATTCATTCTTTTTCTGAATTCAGCCCTAAAGTAACCGGAATTATTTTAACATTTCACGGGTGTTGAGCGATCGAATCCGCAAAGAACTTTTCTATAATTACACCGTTCATTCTTCGTAAACAACGAAGTCGTTTGTTTAACTTATTTCTTTCGTAACTGACTGGAGGAGAAAACAATGAAAGCATTACGTTTTGTTTGCAATTCACCGTCCGTATAATTGAATATAAAATCCTCTCCGTTCCTAAAGCATTATCGGTAGTTTAGCCCTTCACTTTAACTCAACAGATAATTTTAACATTTATTCAATCCTGTTCAGTTTTATTAGCAGTTGAATAGATTTCTAAACACAGGATTATACAAAAACGTCTTGGTTTAGTCTGTCGTAGCTTTATTATGGATGAATCATTCGCATAATGTGTATTCCCAATTGAACCTGTTTAATACGGTAGGTACTCCTGGATCCAATATCAGTCATGACATTATCATCTGAGTCATTTTTTCACAGATCTACAATGATTGAATTTCAGAGTTGCGCCACGCTCCGCTTTAATCCAACTCTCGAGTATTACGTCATTCATTAGATAGATATTCATGGAATTTCTAAGGGAATTGAGTTAAGTATTTAACCGATCTCCCGATAACAATATTAAGCAGTTCTAATACTGCCCTGTTATCCCATATCAAGGGCGTTCAGGGCATTTATTAGAATTTTCATTAACTACTTTTAATTAATATTAGAATTAATTAATATTATCGCAGTCCATTACCTGTGCCAACTTCAGCGGACACCACTTACAATACCCCAAACCTCGGAGTTTCAATCATGAATAGCTTAAACAAGTACAAACTTCTATATTACGTGGCAGCGGCTGTTACAGCTCTCCCTGTCATTATTGCAATTTTATCGATACTAAACTGGCCGCTGTTGGCTGAAGCCTCACTCGGAGCCGCACTATTCCTGCACTCCCTTGCGCTTGCTAAAACAGCGAAGGAAGCTTATCGCTATATACGTGACAATGGATTGCTACACGAGTGGATGTATTCTATTGAACGCGGGGTTGAAATGACGGATCAACGGAGAGAATACTAATCCGCAATATACCAGCGATTCATGATGAATTTCTTACCGGGCTCGTGAAGTAACGGCAGGAATGCTAAATGGCACAGTAAGAGGCATTGGTTCATTTGAGATTATTTGCTTGAGCTCAAATGATCAGGTGGCAGCTAACCCAGGCAAAGAAAGAAAATTGACGCCAATTCTCAGTTGGTATCATAAGCGGCACCGGCCGAATCAGATTTCGAATTGTGAACCCGAAGATTGAACACCTTCCGGCTGAAAAAAACCGCCAACCGCACAAATGGAACAATCAGCATTCCAGTGCCAATTACTATTGGCAGCTGAAGATTGATATCCAGCGGCATCGTGATATACGCTAAACCAAATATCACCCCGTTAAATAGACACAATATCAGGGCAGCCTGACGGTGTGAAACTCCCATATCAAGAATACGGTGGTGGATGTGATTTCTGTCTGCTTTAAATAACCTTTCTCCTCTTTTCAATCGAATAGCGATTACGCGCAGCGTATCTACGATCGGCAGTATCAATATGGATACCGCAAAAACTTCACCATTTCTGATATGCCAGGCATTTCCGGCCACCATCTCATTTAATGCAAGGAATTCCACACTTAAAAATCCTAAAACAAATCCAACTGACATTGCGCCGGTATCTCCCATAAAGATTTTGGCAGGATACAAATTAAACGCAAGAAAACCGATTAACGCACCAGCTAAAGAAAATGACAATAGTGCGTAACTCAGGAACCCTGCTCCCCAGAACCATATCCCAAAAATGAAGCAGACAATGGTCCCTACGCCCCCGGCAAGACCATCGATACCGTCAATTAAGTTGTAGGCATTAATCAACGCAAGCAGAATAACAACAGTGGCAATTGATGCAACTGCTGCTGGAATTTCACCAATCCCTAATAATCCTCCAAAGCCAGCGATACGTACATCCCCTCCATAGACCAATACAAGCACAGCAACAATCTGAACCAACAGCTTTGTCAAAGCTTTAAGTTCAATAATATCATCTCTTACACCCATCAAAAAAAGTATAAACATGGATGCTACGAAAAACGGGAATGCCTCCATATTTACCGCCTGGCCCCAGACTGAATAGGAGATAATAAACGCTGAAAATATTCCGATCCCCCCAAGAGTAGGAATCGTTTTGTCGCGAAGCTTTCGATTTCCGTCCGGGGTATCGATTAAATTTTTAAGCTCAGCCATTTTAATAATAGCCGGCATGGAGACATAGCATATGACGTATGCCGTTACGGCTGCCGGTATAATCAGCATTAAATCCTGTAGGCTCATGTTATCGTAGTTTATTTATCAATCTCTGATGATTCCTTTCATTCTGAGTTGACTCCAGCTTCCCGTTGACATTCAGAGTTTAACAAAGCCAAGCGCCACTAAAAGCGTTTAAATCTCAAGTATGTAATTAAGAATATTTGGGATGAATTAAAATTAAACTCTTAGGTAAAAAGACGTATTTTACCTTTATCCGGATTAAATTTTACTAATACAAACCTCTATCCTTCCTCCGGTACATCTGCAAACAGATTCTTCCCGGACGAAAACCAGGCAAGCAGTTTCATCAAGAAGTGCGATAGGTCCTTGTCATCCTACCCTGTCCAACCAGAGTCGACAATGTGTTTCAAGCCTATGCCCAGTCTTGCTCCGCAAGCATCATACGCAGGAGAGTCTTTGCACCCTCCCACGTGCTTATATAATGTTGAGTTCGACACTGATTTTTTACTACTGTTTAGCACTGAGCTGAGGCGAAAATGAATGGGCCAGCAATATTAATTCAGTACAGAAGTAGGTTCCGCTTTCTCTTTGTCACTAAGGGAACCGGGTGTATGCCCGTTTTTATAGCCGTTTGTATGAGACCCATTGCCATTGCCATTGAAACCGTTCGCAACTGCTTCCGTAAGCTCCTTTGTCTCCCCATTGTAGGTGTACGTAGGAACGATTTGCTTGAGCAGTTCTCGAATAGATTCAACATCTCCATCGTTTATTTTTTGATAAAGTGTCTCAATCTTGCTGTCAAGTTCATGTTTCTTAAGCCTTCGGCTGCAAATCGCTTTAAAAATCTCTTTGTGTTCGGTTTCATCAACGCCTTCCTCGGCATTCAGGAGCTCTTCGAAAAGCTTTTCACCGGGACGCATGCCGGTAACTTTTATTTGTATATCTTTTCCTGGCTGAAGACCGTGAAGCCTGATAAGATCCTCTGCCATATCCATGATTTTGACCGGTTCACCCATGTCAAGAACGAAGACTTCGCCGCCGTCGCCCATGGACCCGGCCTGCATCACAAGAAGCACGGCTTCGGGAATGGTCATAAAATATCTCTTCATTCGCGCATCCGTTATAGTTAACGGCCCGCCATTAGAAATCTGCTCCATAAACAGAGGTACAACCGATCCTCTTGATCCAAGTACATTCCCAAACCTCACGGAGATAAACTGGGTTCGGCATGTTCCGTTATACGACATACAGATCTCTTCCGCCGCTCGTTTTGTGGCCCCCATCACATTGGTTGGATTGACGGCCTTGTCGGTTGATACCATCACAAATTTTTCAACACCGTACTTGCAGGCAAGAGTAGCCAGTATTCTTGTGCCTCCAACATTCACGCGGACAGCTTCATCGGGAAAACTCTCCATCATTGGCACGTGTTTATAGGCTGCTGCGTGGAAGATTACATCCGGCTGATACTCTCTGATGACACGCTCCATTTTGCCCATATCTGTAACGCTTGCCACACAAGGCACAATGGTTGAGCCGTACTGTTTCAATTCATTCTCAACGTGGAAAAGCTCTGTCTCGTCGATATCCAGCATAACCAGGCGGGCGGGATTTTGTTTAACACACTGACGAACAAGTTCACTTCCAATTGAACCTCCGCCACCTGTCACGAGTACCGTTTTGCCTTCGATTGATTGTTTAATCGTATCTATATCGATGTTTACCGGTTCTCTTCCAAGGATATCTTCAATGCTGATATCGCGAATATGCTTTACGCCAACAGGATCATCCCCAAGGGATTGAAATGATGGAAGTATCTTAATATCCATACCAGGCCGGATATTTTTAACTTCATCAATAATCTCTTTCAAATCCTTTTTCGGCGTTTCCGGCGATGCAACAATGAGCTGGTCAACATTGTATGTACGCAGGTAGTCAAACATTTTCTGTTTACCACCCAGTATTCTTGTTCCATGCAAGAGGATGCCAGGCATCACTCTGTCGTCAAAAATACCCCTGACGTCCATGTTATAATTTTCGTTCTTAAGTATATCCCGGAGTATTTGCTCACCTTCACTTTCACCTCCGAATATAATAGTGTGAATTTGTCGTTTCCTGGGGGAAGCGACAAGTTCAACACATATTCGTTTACTTATTCGGAATCCGCCAACAAAAACCAGGGCGTTAATCATAAAAAGCGTGGTCATCCCGTACTCAAAGGATCCGATTGGCAAAAATGCCTCTGACAGCATCAGACCGGCAAATCCCCCAAATGCAATTCCGCCAAAAATTCTGACAAGTTCTCTCAGTCCCATATACCGCCAACTGACAACGTACATTCTAAACATAGCTAATCCTGCAAGTACAGAAATAACCATGAGTGTTGCATAGTCAAAAGGTACTTCACGAACAATCGGTGAAAAGGGGTATAGTATGGCAAAGGCCGCAAGAACGGATAATGCCAGTGCGATCGTATCCCCTGCTAAAAAGAACAGCCCTCTCGTAAATCTGTTCATGTATTTATGTTTTTCACTGTATGTTTCAGCTTCCATTATTCCTCACTCTTTCTGGTATGATATACGGCAGATTTTATACCGTCTCTTTGCAATTACGTTAAGTAAGCAGAATTAATAAATTGTGAATTCAGTATTATGTTATTGGTTACGATTTTCAGTTCTGCTTAACTCAAATCTTCTCTGTCAATTTATCTAATTATACGAGCAGTTTGAATTACAATATTATAATTAAGGCCTCTTTAATAAATGCGCAAAAACTATGAATGAGAGCTCAAAATGATATATTTGAATAGCGCATTATTCTGCGTTTTGTTTCAGTTGTAGGTTTTATTTTTGTTTTTTGCAGGTTCAAGTTCCGTTGAGGGCTTTTTTCAGTGCGTTTTTAATCCGTTCCCGATCCTCATTCGTTAAGTTACTGCCGGATGGCAGGCATAGCCCGTATGTGAACAGTAGACCTGCCAACCCTGTTCCGGTATTGGATTCTTTTAATCTTGAAACAGCTGTTATTGTTTCATCCGTTGTCGACTCATCGTCTTTTCTCCCGTTTCGTCCTGAGTGAGTATAAAACGGATATTTGCTGTAGAGTGGCTGCATATGCATTGGTTTCCACAATGGTCGCGACTCAATCTGTTCACTCTCCAGTGCCTTCCGAATATCTTCACGGGTAATTCCGCCGGTCTCCTCCGGATTCACGAGCACTGTCGTCAGCCATCGATTGCTGTAGAATCCTTCGGGCTCTTTCAGGAAGTAGATTCCCGAGGCGGCACTCTCAATAAATCCATAACCATTATCCTTCCTTTCTAGATGAAGCCACTCACCATGTAATTCATTAACATAAAATTGATGGTTTCTCCTTCTGAGCTTCACATGCTCATCAAGCACTTTCATCTGACCACGTCCGATCCCTGCCACAATATTACTCATGCGGTAGTTATACCCCAGCTCTGAATGCTGGTAATGGGGGGCATCATCCCTTGCCTGTGTTGCCAGGAAGCGCGATTTCTGGATTAGATCGGGATCATCGCCAAGAATCGCTCCTCCCCCGGACGTTGTAATGATTTTATTCCCGTTAAACGAAAGGACTGAAAGGGCTCCAAATGTTCCGCATTTCCGCCCATTAATTGAAGAGCCCAGTGCCTCGGCTGAATCTTCGATAACCGGAATGTCATATTTTTTTCCAATTTCAAGAATCTGCTCCATTTTTGCCGGCATTCCATAGAGATGAACAACAACAATAGCCTTTGGCTTTTTCGATTGCCCCCCCAAATGGCTCTCCTTGCCTCTGCTGTCCAGTTTTTCCATCCGGTCGACAATTGCCTCCTCCAGGAGCCCGGGATCCATATTCCATGTATCGGGTTCCGAATCAACGAAAACCGGAGTTGCACCCTGGTATAAAATAGGATTGGCGGAAGCAGCAAATGTAAACGACTGGCAAATCACCTCATCACCGGGAGTGACGCCCGATAAAATAAGCGCAAGATGAATGCCCGCGGTTCCCGAGGTAACCACCGAAGCATGGCTGCGTCCTGTATAATTTTGAAGATCGTCTTCAAACCCGTTTACATTGTCCCCAAGAGGTGCAATCCAGTTCTTTTCAAATGCTTCATGGATATAATCAATCTCTTCTCCACCCATGTGTGGAGAGGAAAGGTAGATACGACCTGATGTAGCTGTCATTTTAATACACTATTTAAGAAAGAAAAAATTAACGAATTCAAACTTATAATTATTAAATCAATTGTTACCTTCTCTACGGCAACCATCATCCAAAGGTATTGAAAAGATGCTGAATTCGTGCATATAAATCGCATTAAAAATTCCAAACAAAGTGTTTGATTTTCAATAATTTGCATGTGTCGCCTGCGCTTATGTTAATGAATTCAAAATATCGACCGGTTTTTTAATTTTTCCAGTTAATTTGTCGATAATCACGTACATGTTCCAATATTCAATTAAAGAGATGAAACTACCCCAACCGAAAAAATTGCAAATGAATATCATCCGCTTAAGTTTATCGACTCTGATCATTACCGGTTTTTTACTTTTATCCTCTGCAAACCGGGTCAACGCTCAAAGCAACGGCGTAGGCATTAAAGCAGGGCCGAGTATTACATCTCACCTGAAAGATTTCAGATTTGTTTCCGGTGACATCGACCTTGAGCTAACGCCATTCAGCAGTGCGGGTGTGGATATCGGGCTCATATTTCGTCACAATATCAGCAAAAAATACCGTATTCAGGTTGAACCTTCCATCCACACAATGGGAGCAAGGTACGAAGAGGGATTTGAACTCAGAGGATTTAACTTCCAAACGGAGAGTAAAACTGAATTACTCTATATTCAGGTTCCGCTGCTATTTCAAATATCAACAACTCCACCCGATCGCCTGGTGTATGGGCGGCAATACTCCGCAACGACCTACCACTTAACCGGCGGGGTGTTTGGAGGTTACTTGCTAAATGCACGGTTTTCAGGAACCAATACAGGCGCCCCCATCGGCATTGACTTTGCCGGGGAGTTCTCGAACGATCTGACCGACCAGTATTCTGCGATCGATGCAGGCGTAATTCTTGGAGTGGGACTTGAAAGCGGGCGGCGAAATAAAATTGGCTTTGAAGCACGCGGACTGCTTTCCGTACTGGATAGCGGGGGAGATACCGAATTCTCATTTGAACCGCAAAACCTCGGGGTTGTTCTCGCTTTTTACGTAATTATTTAAAGAGAACAACAGCCTTTTCTGGGGAGGGTAATACCTTAATCTTTCATTTATACCACCTTATATTTCAGGAGAGCCGCATATTCGAAAATTGCCGCTCTCATGTTCTCGATACTTCCCATAGATGGCCATCTGAACCAGACATTTCTCCAACTCCCTTTCAGCCGGTAGTTCGCAGGTGAAGGCAGGACCTCAATCCCGGCTCTCTCAAACAGCATGACAGCGCGCGGCATGTGGACCGCACTGGTAACAAGAATCACCCGCTCATTCCCCGAATAGTTTTCCGCGTAAAACTTCGCCTCCTCCAGAGTATTTCCAGGCTCAGTCTGCATCCGTGTTTTCTCTTTCTCAACACCAAGCAGAAGCGCGGTATTTCTGAGCATTTCGGCCTGGGGGGTTCGTCCGCTCGCCGAGTAACCGGATAAAATCAGTGTACTATTGGGCAGTTGATTGTGAAGCCGAATTCCCTCTGCCAGCCGGCCGAGAGCCTTTGTTGAAAGCAACGAATTGGCCGGAAGCCGATCATCAAACCCATGCCCTTTTCCCAACACGATGATATGGGTTGGAGCCTGCGTGTCCTCTATCTGATGCACTCGAACCGGTTCGTATTGCCGTTCCAGTGAATCCAGTAGTTTTGTTGGAATCAGAGGGGTGCTGATGATTAAAAACCAAACGCCGGCCCCGATAAACACGATGGTTGCAGCCCTCTTTTTTTTCATTAGCTGACACACAAGCCCGATACCGACCAGGAACCACAACATATTGAACGGATCTATCAGAAATTTAATCGTTAATGTCATTGTTCTTTAATCTGAGTGAATTGATGTATTGTAGATATTGAGTTGATTAAGGAAAAGTGCTTTTCATTGAAACTTCCGTGTGTCGAGCTTTTATTTCTACCTGCAGGCTATTGTGAAAACAAGTGTCGGCTTTCACCCAGCAATGGTCGTCTCTCAACTTGAGCCACTACCATTACTTCAAACGGGCAACACTATTTAAAATGGGCTCTATGTTGATTCGTATGGGTAAAGGGATGAATTTTTTAAGCGTACCTGTAAAAGGATAATTTCTCAAGATTTTAAATGAATAAATCGTCCAGATATCAGCTTTGAACCGGTGAACCAGACCCTGCCCCGAAGGGATGCCCATGGCAAAAGGGTCTTATTATATTTAGTTCATGTTTATTCCAAGAAATATGGGATATTTCATTTTACCCATACGAATCAATATAGAGCCTTAAAATGTGACAGTCGAAGCATCCCCTCTCTTCTTTTAAAAGGAAAAACATAATCTTTAATCTAATATCTCACATCTCATATCTATGATACTCCCTATACCACTTCACAAACCGATCGATCCCCTCTTCAATATCGATTTCCGGGCGATATCCAATGTAATCATACAAGTCAGATACATCCGCCCAGGTCCGTTCCACATCCCCCGGCTGCATTGGCATCATATTCTTCTCGGCCGTCATCCCAAGCTTTTTTTCCAGTATTTCAATGAACTCCAATAAATTTACCGGGGATCCATTCCCGATATTGAAAAGCTGATTGGCAATAGAATTCCCGGCTTTCGTACTTACCGGAGGTCTGGGAATCAGCCGGTGAATGCTCTCCACAATGTCGCCTACATATGTAAAATCCCGCGACATATCCCCCTCATTGTAAACATCGATCGATTGGCCATTGCGCATCAGGTTAGCAAACTTGTAATAGGCCATATCGGGTCGCCCCCAAGGCCCGTACACGGTGAAAAAGCGCAGGCCGGTTGCCGGCACTCCATACAGGTGAGAGTAGGTGTATGCCATGTGCTCATTTGCAAGCTTAGTCGCCGCATAGAGGCTCACGGGTGTATCTGCACGATCAGCGGTATTAAACGGAATTTCTGCATTTGCTCCGTAGACTGAACTTGAGGAGGCGTAAATCAGGTGGTCCACTTTAGAGCTTCTGCATCCTTCAAGCACATTTAAAAAGCCCTCAACATTCGAGCTGGTATATTCATGCGGATGATCCAGGCTATATCGAACGCCTGCCTGTGCTGCGAGGTTGATCACCACATCAAAATTGTTTTCGCGAAAGAGCGTCTCCATGGACTCCCGGTCGGCAAGATCTGCCTTCAAAAATCTGAAATTATCTTTTTCTTTACTGACCACCGGCCGGGCGCTACCTGCGGCCTCGACATCCACCCGCTGCACGCCAAGTTCCCCAAGGCGGCCATATTTCAGATCAACACTATAGTAGCTGTTTACATTGTCCAAGCCTGTAATGTCAACATCTTCCGATAGCAATCTCTTGCAAAGATGAAACCCGATAAAGCCGGCCGCGCCGGTCACTAAAATTTTTTTCATAAAAATTTACACCCGTTTATAAACAGAAACTTTGTGAGACGATAACTTTTTGTGTTTACCTTAGTTCGATTCATATAGTTTTAGAACGATCAGTAAAAAGGTCTTCCTAACGAGGAGTTCATTTTTTGAACACGCAGCGTGTGCGTAGTGAAATTGAGAGGAGTGTTCATTGGATGTCTCAAGAATCTGATGATCATTCTTCCTAATTCCCCTTCAACGTGATACTTTTATCCTTTGCACTCTTTAGAGTCGGGGAATTAAACCACTTATGATTTAACGTAGAGCTAAACATAGAAATCAGGACTGCCCCAGCAGCTCATTCTCCTTCATAATTATCGGGAGTGAATCCACGTCTCTTAAAAAGATAAGCCCTTCATCGTACGTATAATCGATGCGTTCCGGGGTCAACTCTCCCGTAAATAACATCTCCAGAGTATCCGCAGGTAGATTTGCCCCGCCTGCTGCTATCGACGAAGTAAACGCAACATGGCGAATATTAATCTCCGTAATTTTGGGTACTCCGGCTGCATCCTCTTTAAAATCTACTGTAAAGATGCCGTTCAGTTCAGACGTCACTTCGCCGGAAATATATGAAAGAGTATCTTCTGAAATATCTACAAGTTGAGGCTCATTAATCAACCGGCCAAACGACGTATTGCCCGTGATTCCGGATGGAGCCACCTTCGCCATAATGTACTCGACGCGTTCCGCGCACGCTGTTCTGGCCAGCCGGCCGCTGAAATAGAGCATTTTACAGGCCATATTCCGTCCCGCCAGATATTCGGTTGCTATAAATTCTTTCACACCGCCATTGATAGATATCCACTGGGCAAGGGCTGATTCAGATTCGATTTTCAGCGATCCCAGTCCACTGGATCCTTCCGTACTGCGGATCCAGAACGGGGTTCCGACTTCCCGCTCAAGAGCAGCATAGTCGTAGTTTTCAGGTGTAACCCGGCGGAACCGCGGTACCCACTCCGTATCCCCCAGCAGCTCGTGAAGCCGGTGCTTATTCACCAGCGTGTTGGCAAGATTATATTCCGGAATATGGAGATGAATATCATGTGTTAACTTATCCCGGTTTTTAGCCCACTCCAGGACTTCAACTTCGGGCAAAACAACCGCCCCGGCAATCTCTTCTTTTTCGATTATCTCATTGATTCTGTGCCAGTATCCTTCATGGTCCGCCCGCGGCACGATGTAGCTTTCATCAAACAGTGACCGGTCATACAGGCCGTAGGCAAGCGGATTGCAATCCACTCCGATAAACCGGTACCGTTCCGAATCCCCGCCTCTTGACTGTTGCACCGCCCTGACAAACGATCGCGGTGTTGGTCCGCCTACTCCTGTTACAAGTATATTTTTCATAGCATTTACTCAATTATTGTGAAGCCCTATGATATTAAATCTGCAGGTCAATTTCCTGACTCGTCATGCTATACTTTGCGATCACGAATCAATCACCTGGAAATAATACACAACCGACCGACTGAGAGACGGGTAAAAATCGAGTAGGAAGATAGGGATTAGCTCCCTATCTGTCCTCTCACACCGCCGCACGTACCGGTCTGGTATACGGCGGTTCAGTACCTTCATGACGTCTCTCCATACAACTCCAACAAAGGAATATATCCTTTCTTCTGCAGTCTGGCATTGGTGATGGTGCCCTTCAGCACGTAGCTGTGAGCCGTGCGCCATCCGCCCTTCCGGGTGTTTGCCCACATATAGGCGTTGCGACGGTTGGCTCCCAGTTGTCTGAGAGCTTTATAGCGAGTTCGAACCCGCTTCCATTGGGTCCAGATGCAGTAACGCAGGCGGCTTCGCACCCACCCATCGAGCCGCTTCAGGTGGGTTCGCGCGTCGGCCAGCTTAAAGTAATTTATCCATCCCCGGCAAAGCTGGGTCAGGCGCTTTAAGCGATGGCTCATCGATACCGGCCAGGTCTTCCTGGTAATCTCCCGCAGGGCATTCTTGAACCTCAAAAGGCTCTTTGACGCCACACGCAGGCGATAACCGTCACTGCCGCGGTAGAAGCTATACCCCAGCAGCGTCATCCGGGCGGCTTTCCGTACGCCGCTTTTGCGCCAGTTGACCTGAAGCTTCAGCTCGTCCTCGATAAACCGGCTTATGCTGGCAAGCACACGCTCGCCGGCCCGCCGGCTTCCCACATAGACGCTGCAGTCGTCGGCATACCGAACAAAGCGGTGGCCGCGAGTCTCCAGCTCTTTATCCAGTTCATCCAGCAGGATGTTGGATAGCAGCGGGCTCAGTGGCCCGCCCTGTGGGGTTCCCTGCCGGGCAGGGCTGACCACGCCACCTTCCATCACCCCGGCTTGTAAATACCGGCGGATGAGCTTTAGCAGCGGCTTATCGCCAACACGCTGGCTCACCCGGTGCATCAGGTAGTCGTGGTTGACCTTGTCGAAGAAGCTCTTCAGGTCGATATCCACCACCCAGTCGTATCCCTCATTGATGTAGCACAGGGCTTGCTCGACCCCGTCGTGGGCGCTACGCCCCGGCCGGAACCCATAGCTGTGAGGGGAGAACACCGGCTCGTACATCGGGCCGATGACCTGGGCAATGGCTTGTTGGATCAGCCGGTCTGTGGTGGTGGGAATTCCCAGCAGGCGAACGCCGCCCCCGGGTTTGTCGATTTCCACCCGGCGAACCGGCTGAGGTTTGTATGTTCCATTGAGTATCTCGGCTTTTATGTCCGGCCACCTGTTGGCAAGAACCTCGCGCAGTTCGGTGGTCTCCACCTGATCCACGCCTGGGGCTCCTTTGTTGGCCACGATGCGCTTGTAGGCGCGTTCCATATTACCTGTAGACACAATGGAATCCAATAGTTGTATAGATCTCATGGTATTATTGTATTGTATTGCTGACGATCCGCCTGCAGTGGTGCACCCACTCCGCTCGGCTCTGGCTGGATACCGTCAGGTTCTGCCCTATCCTCTCCAGTCCAGTCCCTGTATTTCAAGGGATTGGCTGCGGTCTGCGCGGGGTGGGTAACCACGGCGCGTCTCGTCGCGTGTACTGTTTGGTCCTTTCCCTGGCTGCCGCCAGAGTACTATGACCTCGGCTGACTTCTGACCTAAAACCTGGGCCAGAGATCCCCGGGTAAGAGCAACTGCTTTCCTCGCATCTATCCGCCACATTTACGCTTGCAGGCTCCTGGACAATCATCGGGCTTGATCTTGTATTGCAGACTTACCCGCCTGCACCGCCTCCGTATATGGTTTCTGTTCGTCGGATCGCGATTTTGCCTTAGGCTTCCTTCAATTCCACCTCACGGCGGACACCCTTGCCCTCAGCTAACACTTCCTGTCATCAAGGCGTGTTCGGGACTTTCACCCTATAGCAACTGCGCCATGCCGGGCGCACAATAAACTACCTCGGGGCAGAGCCCGCGAGGAATCAACTTAGAATTCATAACTTTTTGGTCTAAATAGAGTTTATTTTAGAGTGTCCCCCTTTGAAGGGGGCAATGGGGGATGATTAGTTATGTTTCAGAACCAAGTTCAGGGCACCTCGAAATTCAGAAAGTCATCCCCCAGCTCACTCCGTTCGCTTCCCCCTTCTCCCGAAGGGATCCCGATGGGGAAAGGGGGACTTTTATCCTTTCCGACCCAGAGGGTCGGGGAATTAAACCACTTAAGATTAAATATTACTGGTCATGAAATAATTTAATGACACGAATACGATCAACACGCTTTTGTATATAATTGTAAACCAATTGGGCTGATTGCTCAAATTGGTTAGATTCCTGATCTCAACTTAATCTAATTTATACTACCAATGACACGTATCGCTCGCATTTCCTTCGCTTTACCCTATTTTCTTATCTTTTTGATAGCAGTTTTCACTCCGCATTTAATCCTGGCACAGAATGGTGAAGCTGACGCTGACAGTACCTCTGAAGACAACCATAACGAACTTCCACTGGAACCAGGCAGAGAATTCTCTTTTGATTTAGATGAAGGATCCTGGATTGCGCTTGATGTAAGCCCCGATGGTCAAACCATCGTGTTTGATTTCCTGGGTGATCTCTACACGATACCCATGGAAGGCGGTGAGGCCACACAAATTACCAGCGGCATGCCGTTCGATAGTCAGCCTCGATACAGCCCGGATGGTAGTAAAATTGTATTCATCTCGGATGCATCCGGTGGTGAAGGCGTCTGGATTTATGATGTTGAGACGGAAGAGAAGGAGCAGCTGACCAAAGGGAAAGACAATGAGTACCAGTCGCCGGAGTGGATGCCCGATGGCAAGTATGTGATTGCATCCAAAGATGATCCGGGCAATCATAAAATTTGGATGTACCACGTGGATGGCGGATCCGGTGTGCCGGTTACGGATGAACCCGGAAACCTGAGAATGCTGGAAGGGGCATTTGGAGCCGATGATCGCTACATCTGGTTCTCCCGCCGGTTTGGTACCTGGAACTACAATGCCAGCCTGCCTCAATATCAAATTGCTACATATGATCGTGAAACGGGTGAAATTACCGTGCAGTCGGATCGATATGGATCTTCCTTTCGCCCAACGCTTTCAAGTGATGGTAAGTGGCTGGTGTATGCAACGCGCCATGATGAGCACACCGGCCTGGTAAAGAGAGAACTGGAAACAGGTGATGAAAGCTGGCTGGCCTACCCGGTTCAGCACGATGACCAGGAATCTCGGGCGTCGCGGGATGTTCTGCCCGGAATCTCGTTCACCCCGGATAACCAGCATGTTGTTGCCTCTTACGGCGGCAAGATCTGGAAGCTGCCGATTGAAGGCGGTGATGCCGAAGAAATTCCGTTTTCAGTCAGTGCTATAATAGAACTCGGACCTGAACTTGATTTCGACTATCCCATCGAAGATACGCCACAGTTTAAAATCACGCAGATCAGGGACGCGGTTCCATCACCTGATGGAAGCATGATTGCGTTTACAGCGCTGAATGAAGTGTACACCATGGAGCTGCCTGATGGTGAGCCTGAAAAACTGGTAGACCTGGATGAAACGCAGGCGCAGCCGGTCTGGTCGCCCGATAGTGAGTGGATTGCGTTTGTTACATGGACACCCGAAACCGGAAAACTGTATAAAGTTCGTCCCAATGGACGACGCCTCCGGCAGCTGAATGAAGAAGAGGGCGTGTTCCAGGATCCGGTCTGGAATAACGACGGCAGCCGTATTGTACTGATCAAAGGTCAGCCACAGGATTTTCGGAATGCAACGCGACGATCTGCGTTCCAGGGAACCAGTGATCTCATATGGATTGATGCAGACGGCGGTGAAAACAATTTTATCACCTACACCAACAACCGCGGAAACCCACACTTTGTGAAAGGATCCGATCGAATTTTTCTATCAAGCCGGGGCGGACTGGTTTCTATTCGCTGGGACGGAACCGATGAAAAAGAGATCCTGGAAGTATCGCAAAGCGGTGGAGGCAGTGCATCATGGATTCAGATGGCTCCGGAAGGTGACCAGGCGCTGGCACAAATACGAAATGACCTGTTTGTCGTGACTGTCCCGCAAGTAGGCGGCGAAGCTCCGAAAATCCGAGTCGGAGGGTCATCAAGCCAGTTTCCATCAAAAAAACTTACAGAGATCGGCGGACAGTTTCCGGCCTGGGCCTGGAATGCAGGCAAAGTCCACTGGTCGATCGGTAGTGCACACGTTATCTACGATTTTGAAGCCGAAGAAGCGTATTCGGATAGTGTAGAGGCAGCCAAAGAGATGGAAGAAGAGGCTGAAGAAGAAACGGAGGAAGAATCTGAGTCTGATGAAGAAGCAGACGAAAATGAGGAAGAGAAAGAAGAGGATGAAGGGTATCAGCCGATGGAGATCGATATCTCCGTGATGGCCGATCGTGATATTCCGGAAGGTACATTGGTACTTCGCGGAGCAACCGTTATTACCATGAATGGTGATGAGATTATCAAAAATGCTGATCTTCTAATTGAAAATAATCGCATTACAGCCGTAGGCAACCGGGGTGATATAACGATTCCATCCGGTGCCGACGTGATGGATATGAACGGAAAAACCATCATCCCCGGGTTTGTGGATACGCACGCCCACTTTCGTCACCCGGTCAACCTGCACCGCGGAGAGTTCTGGTCGTACCTGACGAATCTTGCGTATGGCGTCATCACCACGCGCGATCCGCAAACAGCTACAACTGACGTGCTGACCTACCAGGATCTGGTTCACGCCGGAAAACTTCTCGGCCCCAGAGTTTACTCAACCGGGCCCGGTGTTTTCAGCAGTGAGGATATCGAGGATCTGGATCACGCCCGCGATGTGCTCACCCGGTACAGCAAGTATTACGATACCAAAACCATCAAAATGTACGGGGCCGGTAATCGCGAGCAGCGTCAGTGGATCATCCAGGCGTCAAAAGAGCAGGAGCTGATGCCGACCACCGAAGGTGCTCTTGATTTCAAAGAGAATCTCACGCAGGTCATTGACGGGTACCCCGGCCACGAGCACTCCTTCCCTGTGTTTCCACTGTATGATGATGTTATAGACTTGGTATCCTTCTCAAGAACGGTTTATACGCCCACACTTTTGGTGGCGTACGGCGGTCCATGGGCCGAGAACTATTTCTATGCCGTGGAGCGACCACATGATGAGCCAAAACTCCAGCGCTTTATGCCTCACAAAAATCTGGATGAACGAACGCGCCGCCGGACGTCCGGCTGGTTCATGGAAGAAGAGCATGTGTTTGAGGAGCAAGCGGTCTTCGTGAAAGATCTCGTAGAGGCCGGTGGACGGGCTGGTGTGGGCAGCCACGGTCAGCTCCAGGGCCTTGGCTACCACTGGGAACTTTGGGCGATGCAGGCCGGCGGAATTTCGGAGCATGATATTCTGAAAGTCGCCACGATCCAGGGAGCTGATGGTATTGGTCTTGATGACGACCTTGGATCCATCGAATCAGGGAAACTTGCTGATTTAGTCATCCTCAACAGCAATCCGCTGGATAACATCCGAAACACAGCTGATATTTCACACATCATGAAAAACGGCACCATGTACGAAGCCGATACGCTTGATGAGGTGTTTCCATCTCAGCGGGAACTGCCAACCTTCTGGTGGCAGGATAATGAGCCGGAAAACGTCCCCGGAGTGGATGTCCGTGAATAGAGAGGGATTTATACATGTAGGTCATCGCGGGCTTTGACCCGCGATCTCCTATCACTTTGAATGCTCATAAAAAATTCTATTCATCAAAATCTCTACGAAAATGGTGCATACACCCTGTCCGCCGAAGGTGCCGCCACAGCGGTACACCTACCGGATCTAACAGCGTTGCTTTTTGACGCTGACAGAAACCCGGCTTTGGTATTTAATGCACCCTTCGACTGATTCCATTTATTCTGCATAATCATCCGCCTCGGGTAGCCTGTTCTTTCTGATCGTCTTGACCCCGCACTACGCGCCGAAAACACCACGGCGCTTGTACGAGGCTACTGACATTATGCCCCTGCCGGGGCATTTCGTTTCACGCAAGCGCGAAACCATTTAAGAGGTAACAAAAATAATTTTCCCCTTGAGGGGAGTACGGCTTTAGCCGGGAGGGGTGTTCAATGAGTCAGTCAAGGTTTTTTTCCAAAACTGTCATCGTTAGCCGTTAATCTTGCCCAAATTCAGTGCAAAACCATTTTAAGATGTGAAAGATATGGGAGATGCCGCATCAAGTGCGGCATGACTTCCTTATAGAACTTAGTATGGAGTCTCAACAGTAACTAAACCACTTTCCCAATCTCCACCGGCTCTTCATTGATTAGATATGCCTTCTCATTCACTTCATCAATTGCGTAAGGTGATACAATCGCCACAAGTCCAATTCCTAAGTTAAACGTGCGTCGCATGTCGTTTTCGGGCACGTTACCTGTTTCCTGGATTAGCTTAAAAATTTCCGGTCTGTCCCAGCTCTCCCAGTCGATATCAAGGTCAAATTCTTCCGGCAGTACGCGTTTTGTATTGCTGATGAGTCCACCACCAGTAACATGAGAAAACCCGTTCACGCCATCAATCTCTTTGAGTGATGAGATCAATCCAAGATAAGATTTATGAATCGACAAAAGTTCGTCTCCGATTGATCCGTTCAATCCGTCAGGTGAATCGTCAATATCAAATTCATCAAACAACACTTTTCTGGCTAATGAATAACCATTGGTATGTAGCCCGCTGCTCTTAAAGCCAAGAACCACATCACCCTTTTTGACCTTATCACCTGTTATCAGCTTTGATTTGTCAACGGCTCCCACAATAGTACCGGCCAGGTCAAACTCTCCTTCGCCGTAGATATCCGGCATTTCGGCTGTTTCGCCGCCAATCAGGGCCACGCCGTTTTCCCTGCACGCTTTGGCAAACCCGCTGATCACATCATAACCCACGTTCTGCTCAAGCGATCCGGTAGAAAAGTAATCCATAAAAAAGAGAGGAGTAGCACCACACACGGCAATATCATTCACACAGTGGTTTACCAGGTCCTGGCCAACCGTATCATATCGTCCGGTCTTAAATGCAACGATCAATTTGGTTCCTACGCCATCCACGGTGCTAACCAGGACCGGTTTCTTCATCGATGAAAAGTCGGGCTGAAAAAGTGCTCCAAACCCACCTATATTACTTAAAACAGATACATTATGAGTCTGTTTTACTACATCTTTTATAGAATTGACAAGCTGTTCACCAGCTTCAACATCAACGCCTGAATCTTTGTAGGTAACCTGTTTTTTTGTCAAACCCAATATATTTGATTAGGAAGTTCATACAAGATAGAAAGAAAAAAAGAAATCATGTAAGAGGATTTCCATCACTTATCCACAGGAGTTTACAAATAAAATTGGATTTAATTTTTGTAGTATAGTAGTAGTGCGTGTGGATAAGTGCATAACTTTTTTATTAAAATTTAGATAGATGCTTGAAACGCAATTGTGAATAAGTATGTGTATAAGTGAGTGATAAAAATCAATAACTTAGCTTACGCACTCAAACGTTTTCAACAAATTTATATATAGCGTATATACTGGCTGGTTTTAGTTATCTACATCAAAAGTTATTCTTTAGGACTGTGTATAAAACCTATATTTTGTGGAATCGTGTGGAGAATTGTAGCGGATTATTTAAAAATCTCTTTCTCCACATAAATCAGAATAGTTATACACATGATTATCAACACATGAGAATTGTAATTCAGAGAGTAAAATCTGCATCGGTTGATGTAGATGGAGTTGAAACCGGCAGGATTGACCATGGACTGCTCCTCCTTGTTGGAATCCATGAAAATGATGGGAAAGAGCAAATTGACTGGTGCTGCAATAAACTACAAAAACTCAGAATCTTTGAAGATGAAGAGGGTAAAATGAACCGATCGGTAACCGACATTCGCGGGGGTATCCTTGTTGTATCTCAGTTCACGCTCTATGGTGATATGCAGAAGGGAAACCGGCCCAGCTTTATGGATGCTGCTTCTCCGGAAGCAGCCGAACCGCTGTATGACTATATGGTTCAGGAACTTAAAAATGAATTTAATGGACCGGTGGAAACAGGTGTTTTTGGAGCAATGATGGAAGTATCCCTGGTAAATGACGGACCGGTAACGCTGGTCATGGAGCGGTGATGGCGGTCATATTTATTTTTCTTGATGGTATTGGAGTCGGAAAACGGTCACCAAAAAACCCATTATCGAACAATGGGTGGCACTCTTTTTCGAAATTTACAGGCACAGACGGGCTTGATGAAACCTGTGGGGAGGTGAACAGTCGTGATATTCTTTTCAAATCGATTGATGCAAATCTTGATGTTGAAGGCCTCCCTCAAAGCGGAACAGGACAGACCACACTTTTTTCCGGTGTGAATGCAGCTAAAATTGCCGGGAAGCATTACGGTCCCTATCCCTACTCAACCACCCGTCATCTCCTTGAAAAGGAAAGCCTGTTTCATAAAGTCATTGATATTGGGCTGAAGCCCCTTTTTATAAACGCCTACCCCGATGTTTTCTTTCAGAAAGCTCAAAAAAGAGATCGCTGGACAGCTACGACACTAATGACAAGATCGGCCGGTATATCTCTTCATACGGTAGATGATATACGTGAAGGACGTGCAGTTACAGCCGAAATTACCCAGAATATATGGAAGAAACAGCTCATGTTAGATGTGCCGGAAATTACCGCTATGGATGCTGCAGAAAGAATATATTCTGCTGCTAAAACATATGACCTGGTGATGTATGAATTTTACCTGACCGATAAAGCGGGTCACAGCATGGACCGTGCATATGCGGATGAGATCAGGGATCTGCTGGATCCATTTCTTGTACACATTTTTGATGGATTAGATGAAATGGATACATTGGTGATCAGCAGTGATCACGGCAACCTGGAAAATCTCTCCATCAAAACACATACAAGAAATCCCGTACCGCTTTTTGTGAAAGGCAGGACGAGCTACTTCTCAAATGCGGAAAGTATTCAGGACGTCACGCCCTGTATCCTGGATTTGCTTAAGGGTGAGTAGTGAGATACCAAAACGGAACACGATCGAGTACTCGATAAGATATTCACTTTACCTGATCGAGTACTTCTTTAATTCGTTCAAAAATCTCATCAATAGAGCCAACCCCGCTAATTTCCTTCACTTTCCCCTGCTTTTTGTAGTGATTCAGAACAGGTGCTGTCTGTTTGTGATAAACATCCAAACGTGTTTTAATTTTTTCCGGAGTATCGTCTGATCGTCCGTCTGCTCTTGAAAGAATGCGGTTTATCAGTTCCTGTTCCGGGACCTCAAGATTTACAAACAGGTCGATGGATGTATCTTTTGATGAAAGATAGTCGTCGAGCGCCTCGGCCTGGGGGATGGTTCGCGGGAAACCATCCAGAATATACCCGCTTTCATACTTTTGGTGCTGCAGCTCATCAATTACCAAGTCAACAACCGTTTCATCGGGGACCAATTTTCCGGCATCAAGGATCGATTTCACCTTCTGGCCCAGGTTGGTTTTATTTTTGATATTTCGCCGGAAAATATTACCCGTCGCGAGGTGAGCAATATTGTAATGTGATTTTATTTTATCTGCCTGAGTTCCTTTACCTGCCCCCGGCGGGCCAAAGAGTATTAACTTCATGATGGTTATAGAAATTTTGGACGGTTTTATGATAAGTCTGTAAAACAGGTTGGTCTGATAAAAGAAAGGGAGGGTTTAAAAAACGGATGTTACTTATACGTAAACCCGTTTTTTAAATTTACTTCTTCTCTTTAGCCGGTTCAGAAGCTTTCTTTTCACGAATACGAGCCGATTTACCGGTTCGGTCACGCAGGTAGAAGAGTTTTGACCGACGAACATTTCCTCTCTTTTTAACCTCAATTTTGGCGATAAATGGAGAGTAGAGTGGAAAAATACGTTCAACACCAACGCTGCCCGACATTTTACGTACGGTAAATGTTTTGTTAGCACCACTTCCGCGCTCGTTGATGACAACGCCAACATACTGCTGTATACGTTCTTTTTCACCTTCCCGGACGCGATAGTGGACATTAACGGTATCTCCTGCTACAAAATCAGGCAGGTCGTCGCGCATCACGGTTTGTTCTATTAATCTTAATTTATCCATGGTTTTATTCCTTTTACTGGTGTTCGTTATTTTTTTTAAATTTTTTAAAAAGGTCCGGCCGTCGGTTTTGGGTCCGTTTAATCGACTGATCCAACCGCCACTGCTTAATTTTTTTATGATCACCTGATCGCAGTACCTCCGGCACTTCCATTCCTTTGAACTCAGCAGGCCGTGTGTAGACAGGGCCTTCCAATAATTCGTTCTGAAATGAATCAGAAAGTGCACTTTCCGCATTCCCTAAAACACCGGGAATAAGCCTGATTACGGCATCTGTCATGACAAGTGCCGGGAGCTCGCCTCCCGATAACACATAGTCTCCAATAGAGAATTCTGCCGTAATCAACCGGTCCCGAACCCTCTGGTCGACCCCTTTATAGTGGCCGCAAAGAAACATCAGGTTTTTTTTTATTGAGAGCTGGTTGGCATGAGACTGCTCAAATGGAATTCCGTCCGGAGCCGTGAAAATGATCTCATCATAGGTGCGTTCGCTTTTCAGCTTTTCAATACAGGTGAAGATCGGCTGAGGGGAAAGAACCATCCCGGCTCCGCCGCCATAGGGAGTATCATCAATTTTTTGATGGTTATCTTTCGAATACTCCCGCAGGTCATGCAAATGAATCTCTACATGATTGTGTTGGCGTGCTCTGCCAATAATACTGTGATCCAGGGGACTTCTCAAAAGATCAGGAACACCGGAAAGTATATCGATTCGAAGCATATTACTCGTCATCCATTAGCTGGTTGAGATTTCGGCAGTAAATGGTCCGTTCGTCATGGTCTACGTCGGAGACATACTCATCCACAAAAGGGATCAGCAGGGAGCCGGCACCAATTTTTGCCTCTATGATGCTTTGAGCAGGAGTGTCAAAACGATCCAGAACGTATCCGGCCGTTTTAGAGCGGTACCGAACGGAATAGCCGGTCAAATCACTCTCAGCGGATGAATCCTGTTCATCTGTCTCAATGTCCGGATCAAATTGATCGGAAAAGAGCCCATTATTCTTCAATGCATCAGCTTCTGTGCGATTCGTGATCATATCAAATTTTACAAAGAACGATACTCGATTTCTTTTTTCTTCGGTGTAGTAATCCACTACGCGAAGAGGTTCAAACCCTGACCGGTCGTTTTTGATGTAAACCACCGGGTTCGATGATAAAAAATCTTCAGTTACAGCCTGTTCCGGCAGCAGCAGAACCCATCCTTCGAGTCCTCGTGCCCGGCCGATCCGGCCAATTTCTTTAAACCGGGATGTCATAATATCTCCGGTGTCGGTAGTTGATCGTTTAGTTCTTTAATCAGACTGTTTGCTATCCCAGGCACGCTGAACCGTCACACGATCTTCATCATCAGGCACAAAGCCTTCCAGCTCTTCAAGTGGTGTATCTTTGATATGATCGATGGCTTCATTTGCATTCATATCAGTTGATACCTGAGCAGGAGCTTTCTCTTCTTCTTTCTGATCGTCAGAGTCATCAGCTTTTGCTTCTGTTTCTTCCTCTTTAGCTTCGGCTTTTTTCTCTTCCTCTTCCTCCTTTTCTTCTTCAGAATCATCTTCAGAAGCCGCGTCGGCTTTTGGCTCTTCTTCCTTGGAATCCTCTTCCTCAGTCTCTTTTGCTGCTTTCTTCTCTTCTTTATCAGAATCGTCAGCGGTTACTTCTTCAGCTTCCTCAGCCTCTTCAGCAGCTTTGGCTTTCGGTTCTTCTTTTTCTTCGGCCGGAGCTTCTTCTGTTTCAGCAGCAGCTTTATCGTCGGCTTTTGCTTCCGTTTCCTCTTCTTTCGATTCTTTGTCAGCTTCCAGAGCAGCTTCTATTTCGCCGGCTGGCGTTTTTGGCTCTTCTTTTGCTTTCTCTTCCTCTTCTTTCGCTCGGGCTTCTTCCGCCTTCTTTCGCTCGAGTTCCTTGGCAGCAGCTGCAGCTTTTTCTTCAACCTGCTTTTTATACTCTTTCTCTTCTGCTTTCAGAAGCTCTTTTTGCTGCGCTTTACGGCTTACGGTTTCGTCGCCTGCTTTGGCTTCTTTTGCTTCGCGCCATTCAGTAAGAGCGGCTTCAATTTCTTCATCGGTTTTTCCCCACCGCATCAAGTGCATTTTATACATAATGCCCTCATGCTTCAGGATATTGCGAACCGTATTGCTGGGTTGGGCTCCAATTTTTAGCCAGTGGATAACGCGTTCTTCGTCGTATGTGAGCTCTTTTTTCTCACTTACATCGTCATAACGACCGAGGCGTTCAATAATTCGTCCATCCCGCGGTGAGCGGCTGTCAGCTACCACAATGTGATAGAATGGTCTCTTTTTTCTTCCTTTTCTTTGTAGACGTAACGTAATCAATGATTTACTCCAGGTTGGTTTTTTGTTTAATTTGTTTACTTTTTGCCAAATGGCAGGTTTTTAAGGCCTTCCATCGCGCGGCCCATTTTGTTCATTTTCGACATGGTCTTCATCATTTTCTTCATCTGCGTAAACTGCTTCATCAATTCGTTGATCTCCCGGACCGTTGTTCCGGAGCCTTTGGCGATCCGCCGGCGCCGGCTGCCGTTTAGCAGTGTAGGATCCTGTCGTTCTTCAGGCGTCATGGAATAGATGATTGCTTCAATGGGTTTGAATGATTCATCACTGAGATCGGCATCTTTAACGGCTTTATCAGCACCGGGAATCATACCGACCAGGTCGGAGACATTCCCCATTTTCTTGATTTTCTGGATTTGATCAAGAAAATCTTCCAGGTCGAATTTGTCAGATTTTATTTTCTTCTGCAGTTTCTGCGCCTGCTCTTCGTCGTATTGCGACTGAGCCTTTTCCACCAGCGATACGACATCCCCCATTCCGAGAATTCGCTGGGCCAGGCGGTCGGGGTAAAACGGCGACAACGCGTCGAGTTTCTCCCCGGTACTCATAAACTTGATCGGCTTGCTTACTACATGACGAATGGATAAAGCTGCACCACCGCGTGTATCCCCGTCGAGCTTGGTGAGAACCACACCGTCAAAATCGATTGTCTCATTAAAAGCCTTTGCCGTGTTGACTGCATCCTGGCCCGTCATCGCATCCACGACAAACAAAATTTCGTCAGGATCAACGGCCTCTTTAATGGAGGCGACTTCATCCATCATTTTCTCATCCACATGAAGACGGCCGGCGGTGTCGATAATGACCGTGTCGAGCGCCAGGCTTTTCGCCATGGAGACAGCTTCACGAGCAACACGCACGGGATCTTTTTGCTGGATGGAGTAGACGGGAACATCGATTGACTCGGCCAGCGTTTTCAGCTGGTTGATGGCTGCCGGACGATAAACATCCGCAGCAGCAAGAATGGGATTTCGGTTGTTTTCAGTCTTCAGGTAGCGGGCAAGTTTTCCCACAAATGTCGTTTTACCGGATCCCTGAAGTCCTGCAATCAAAATCACTGTAGGAGGTTTTTGGGAAATGGTTATATCCACTCTCTCTTCACCCAGCATGGTTACCATCTCGTCGAAAACGATTTTGGTAAATTGCTGGCCGGGATTTACGCTGGTAAGCACATCAGACCCCATGACGCGTTCTTTCACATCATCGGTGAATTTACGTGCTACTTCCAGGTTCACGTCGGCATCAAGCAGCGCCCGACGGATCTCACGCACCGTTTCGGCAATGTTGACATCCGTGATCCTGGATTTACCCTTCAGCGTCTGAACGGCGGATTCTATTTTAGAAGACAAATCTTCAAACATAACGAGTCAATAAGTAAAATGTAATGGTGCAGAGTCTCCAAAAATACGCACCTCCCCCCATCTTATCAACAACCAATGTGGATAATTTTTTAAGCTGCAGATGATATGTGATGAAAATCGACGCCTGCCGCCATGAACGAGCACTTCTTGGGCTGAACTATTTTTAAATTGGTGATGGATAATTCATCTGAATGATCTGACAGCGTTTGTTGCAGAAAGATGTAGCTCGGGTCGCCTGACCCGAGAGGAAAAACCTTGATCAGTGCCAAGGCTTCATACATATAATGGCCCTACCCTGAAAGAAACCCGTGCCCCTCGTCGGACGATTGTCCCAACCTGTCCGCCGCAGGTGCCGCTCCAACGGTACGCCAACTGGATCTGACAGCGTTGAGTCGTAGTGTTGCCTTGATGTGGAATACTGAAAAGGTATAGTGGCCTTGGCTCCGACGCTGACAGAAACCCGCAAAAAACGTGGGAATGCTGTCAGGTCTGCCCCTCTCGTCGGACGATTGTCCCGAAGGGATCGCTTGGCGGCCTTTTTCGTCCGACGAGTCTCAAAGCCAACACCCCAAAAACTCCTCACAGGGTTCGGCTTTCTGGTGGAATTTCAGAGTTCATCAAAGACGTGACGATATATTTCGAACTGACGGATGAAGGTGTTATTTTCTTGCAGAATAGATAGCCATCAAATATTAACACAATCACAGATATGTCTGAATCGAAAGGGTATGGTTTACTGAAAGGAAAGAAAGGAATTATTTTTGGAGCGCTTGATGAGCGGAGTATCGCCTGGCGAATTGCCCTGGCCTGTAAAAAAGAAGGAGCAGATTTTGTTCTCTCCAACGCCCCGATTGCACTACGACTCGGCACACTTGATGCATTAGGTGAAGAGACAAATGCCCCGATCATACCCTGCGACGTCTCCGATGAGGAGGATGTGGAAAAACTGATGAAGCAGGTCAAAGAGGAGCTGGGAGGCGTTGATTTTATCCTGCACGCCATCGGGATGTCGCCAAATATCCGTAAAAAGAAAGAGTATAAAGACCTGAACTATAACTGGTATAACCAGACCCTGGATATTTCGGCAATTTCACTCCACAAGGTACTGCACTTTGCCGAGAAACAAGAGATTCTGAATGACGGCGGAAGTGTTGTGGCTCTCTCGTACATCGGTGCACAGCGTATTTTTTCGAAGTATTCCGATATGAACGATGCCAAGGCCCTCCTGGAAAGTATCGCCAGGAATTACGGCAGCCGTCTTGCTGAGCGGGGCATTCGCGTAAATACAGTATCGCAAGCTCCAACCAAAACATCGGCAGGTTCCGGAATTAAAGGGTTTGACAGCATGTATACGTTTGCAGAAAAAATTGCGCCGCTTGGCAACCCTTCAGCCGATGAGTGCGCGGATTACTGCGTGACTCTTTTCTCCGATCTTACAAAGAAAGTAACCATGCAAAATCTCTATCACGACGGTGGATTTGTTACCTCCGGTATCTCTGAAGAGATGATTGACGGACTCGTAAAACTCTATGCGGATGAGGAATAGAGGATTGGCTATTGGTTTTATTGCAATGGGGAATGACTCACTGAACGTTGCTATGACTTGAATACGGCACTTTATGAAAAGGAATTATGACTAAAAAAATTCTTGGAATCGACCCCGGCTCCCGGCATACCGGGTATGCTGTTCTGTCGGTAGAGGGGACCTCCTACAGTTCCGGTACGTTTGGTGTTCTCAGGATGGATAAAATCGGGAGTCATACAGAGCGTCTGCAGTATATTTTTGAAGAGATTACGGCCATCATTGAAGATCAGCAGCCGGATGAGTGCGCTGTTGAGACGCCAATTTATGGAGTAGACCCGCTGGCCATGCTGAAGCTGGGCCGGGCACAGGCCGCCGCTCTTTTGGCCATCACAAACCAGGGGCTGCCGGTGGAGGAGTACTATCCCAAGGCGGTAAAAAAAGCGATTACGGGAAATGGGAATGCCAGTAAAAAGCAGGTGGCCTTTATGCTGAAACGGATGATGAGTTTGCCCGAAGAAAACATCGGCAATGATGCAACCGATGCCCTGGCCGTGGCATGGTGCCATCATACAAAAGCGGGCGTTCTTTCATCCAGGAAAGGGAATAAGGCGAGCCATCAAAACAACCGTAAATCGAGCTGGGCCTCGTTTGTGGAGGATAATCCGGACCGAATCAAAAACCACTAACGTATGATTGCATATTTAAAAGGTACCGTTCATCAAAAAGAGAGTGAGCTCCTAATTGTCGATGTGTCGGGTATTGGGTATCGCGTTGAGATCTCCACTCAAACGTTTGAGACTCTTCCGGATGAGAAAGAAGAGGTGAAACTCCTGATTTATCACCATTTTACCGACAGCGATCAGCGGCTTTTTGGATTCTCCACCCGTAAAGAAAAAAATCTATTTGAACGACTCATAACGGTGAAAGGTATTGGCCCAAAACTGGGACTGACCATCTTAAGCGGAATGGCAGCAGCCGACCTTATTGAAGCGATTGTGACACAAAATACGTCCGCACTCTCAGGGATATCCGGGATTGGAAAAAAAACAGCCCAGCGGATGGTTCTCGAATTGAAAGACAAATTGTTCGACGAATCGGAACCATCGATCGTTTCAGCGGATGGAAAAACACAGGACAGAAAAGAAGAGTCTGTTTCAGCACTGCTGGCCCTTGGGTTTAAAAAGAACGAAGCCACAAAATTGGTCAGATCCATTGTATCAGATAATCCGAAAGCGGACGTTTCAACTATAGTTAAACGAGCATTGAGTGAAATGAAAAGGTAATAGTTAGTTAATATGAGCTTAGTATTATTGATAAGATAAAACGTATCAATTGATCCCGCATATTTTGTCAGCAAACACAATTTTAGTTGTCGATGATGAACAGGACCTGTTAGACCTTATTGAGTACAACCTCATGAAGGAGGGATACAGAGTGTTGAAAGCCGTGAATGGAATTGAAGCTCTCGAGGTGGCAAAGGAACAAAACCCGGACCTCGTACTTCTGGACATTATGATGCCGAAGATGGACGGGCTTGAAGTCTGTGAAAAGATGCGTTCTGACTCCGATCTACACCATATTCCGATCATATTTCTTACTGCACGAGGCGATGAAAAAACAGAGGTTGAGGGGCTGGATCTCGGAGCCGACGATTATGTTACAAAACCGATCAGCACAACGAAGCTGATTTCCCGTATTAAGGCTGTTCTCAGGCGGTTTAGCGAAACAGAAGAAGAGGTGAACCGCCTGGTGGTACACGACCTGGAGATAGATAAGGACCGGTACATTGTTACGCGGGGAGATGAAGAGTTTCAGCTTCCGCGCAAAGAGTTTGAGCTCCTCTACTACCTGGCAGGCCGAAAAGGGAAAGTACGCGATCGTCAAACGCTGCTCAACAAAGTATGGGGAGATAATATTTACGTAGTTGATCGTACGGTGGATGTACATGTGCGTAAAATTCGCGAAAAACTCGGTGATCACTATATTGAAACTGTAAAAGGAGTTGGCTACAGATTTAAAGAATGAGTACCCAACCGCTCAGCTATTTACGAACGTTTAAAATTGCCCTTAACATAGCTCTGACCGGTTTTGCAGGCGGGTTTGTCGTCATTTTCTTATTGATATTTTTTGGCGTAGGCCTCACCCAGCATGAGTCTCTTCTCTACGCTTTCATTGGCGGGGCGATTATTGGAATGGGGCAGTACGGATGGGCCGTCTGGCAATTCAAAAAACGGATGGATACCCTCCAGGGAATTGCGAAAAACATCTCCAGGAAAACGTTTAAAGAGTATGAGGGTCTTCAAATCCGCGGACGGGATGAGATCGATCTGCTTATGAAACGGCTGATTGTGGCAAGCAAAACCATAGAGAAGGAGATCCTGCGGCTGAACAAAATTGAAAATTACCGTAAAGAGTTTATTGGAGACATCTCTCACGAACTGAAAACCCCGATATTTGCCATTCAGGGTTTTATCGAAACACTGCTGAACGGGGCACTCGAAGATCCCGATGTAAACCAGATGTTTCTTCAAAAGGCGATGAAAAACGTGAACCGGCTCACTTATCTCACAAAAGATCTAATGGAGATTTCCAAACTGGAGACCGGAGAGCTGAAAACCAATATGCAGGATATTTATCTTCGCGACCTGGTGCTTGATGTGGTAGAGAATTTGCAATATAAATCCCAAAAAGAGCAGATTTCAATTCAGGTTCAACCATTCGATAAAAATATCCAGATAAAGGCCGATCGCAACCAAATCAAGCAGGTGCTGATCAACCTGATTGAAAATGCAATAAAATATAATGTGAAAGATGGGTTTGTAGAGATAGGAATGAACCCGGTTGAAAAAGAACCTGAAAAAGTGCTTTTGTATGTCAGGGATAGCGGCATTGGTATTGAAATAAAAGATATTCCGAGGGTTACGGAACGGTTTTTCAGAGTTGATAAATCAAGGTCGCGAGAAAAGGGAGGAACAGGTCTTGGGCTCTCAATTGTCAAGCACATCATTGAAGCACATGGAGAAACACTCTACATTGAAAGCGGTGACGGCGGGTCGACCTTTAGTTTTACGCTCACCAAGGTTAACCATATTCTGTAAACGGAAGAACCTGAGGCCGAATGAACAACCTCGGGGCAGAGCCCGCAAGGTAGGTATCAACGAAGAACCCTTAACTTTATGGTCAATCCAAAGCGAATGTTGAATTGTCACTCCGCCGGCGATATGTGTTCAAAAATGAGCGCATCGTGTACGGGGTGATAGCATTTTCGGACAGCTTTTGGGCGTATTTGCCAGAAGTAAGAATCGACCTTAGGTGAATAGTGAATTTACCCTGGCAGGGTGATTTCAAGCATATCGTAGGCAAGTTTCACGTGGTCCGGCAGCTTTTCGTTCGTCTCTTTATGATTTACGTAGGAATTCATATGGATAAGATACGTTTTTGGGATATCGAGGCTATTTGCAAATTCTACGGCTTCAGGGATGGTAAGATGAGTGGGATGTTCGGGCGCCCATCGCAATCCGCTAAGGACAAGAACTTTGCTCCCTTCAATCTTTTTTCGTGTTTCAGGGGGTACCGATTTTACATCTGTCATGTATGAAAAATCACCGATTCTGTACCCCTGAACAGTAATCGCGCCGTGGTTGTAGCAGAGGGGAGTGATCGAAAGATTACCAAATGTGAAGGGGTCGCTGGTTTCAACAATATCGACATTACTCGACCCGGGGTATCGTTGAGGCCCAAACATATAGCTGAAACGCTGGCGAATGGACCGGGCGGCCTGCGAACTGGTGTAGAGTGGAATAGATGATTTTTGAACGTAGTTGAACGCTCTCAGGTCGTCGAGACCGGCAATATGGTCCATATGCTCATGTGTAATCAGCACAAGGTCGATCTTTTTGATGCCGGATCGTATGGTTTGCAGTCGAAACTCCGGTCCGGTATCAATCACAATGGATGTATCGCCGGTCTGCAACCAAACCGAACAGCGATACCGCTGATTTCTTGGATCTCCATCGATACGGTCGCTGCCAAACCCACCGGCTACGGGAACACCCATTGAGGTTCCAGTGCCTAAAAATGTACATTTCATCATTCTGATGGTTCTTCTGCAGGTTCATTAAATCGATCAATTCGTACCCAAAGGTCCTCGAGCTCTTTACGAACCGCAGGTTTAATAAAAATTTCTTCCGAATTACCGTTTTGCAACACCCTTGCCAAAATGCCTGCCTGCGTTTCCGGAGGCTTGTTTTTGTTGATGACGATGAGTTTTTCCCCTTCAATCACGCACTGATCTCCCCTGAAGCTGCCTCTCTCTTTTCTGATGGTATAGCCGATTTTTTCGCAGAGAGATTCCAGTTCAAGAATAAGTTGTTCGATTTTCATTCGCCGGATGTTAGAATGCTATGCCGATTGTAAATGAATGCGATAGAAATTCGTAATCGCTTCTATCACCCTCAATATTGTAATCTCTGAAGTCAAAATCATATCCAAATACCAGAGAATTTGATCCAATGATTTCATTAAAGTAGAAACGCGCAGAGCTTGTTGTCGTAAAAAGACGGCCACCGTCATCGAGGGCGCCTTGCGGAAAACTGAATCCAAGATTGGGAGTGGCCCGAAGTACCAGACCGGCCCGGGGGCTGATTTTATAGCGCATGCTTGCACCGGTTCCAAAAACAAAGCTGCTTTGCCGGAAACTATTGCTTGATTGTTCAAGAGTCACACTTTTGAGATCGGTCGTAATCTGCAGCGGAATGGCAAAGATAAACCGAGGAGACCGGTACAGGGCAAAATCATTAAAGAGCAAAGCATTCAGGTTTACGTAGGATCGCTCATCCATCCCGGTGAGGGAGCCGCCAAACCCGGCAGAAATTTTAAGGCCCGGTGTTTCGAAGCGCAATCGAATAATAGGTTCTTCAAAATCAGCCCGGTCGGCAATCGGAAGATCCTCACCTACAAATTGGAAGTCGGCAAATTCCCAGCTTATTCCAGCGGTCGTATAGCTGCGAAGTCTTGTGTCTGGCCGGTCATCAGAATTTCCTACAGAAAACATTTGAGCAACCGCCTGGCCTGGCAAAAAAAGTAGAGTAAGGAGGATAGAAATCGTTGTTTTATTCAAAGCGATGGAATGAAATTGGTGAAAATTAACTTACAAAACTGAATAAACCCTATAGTGATATGAAACTAAACGCACTGGCATTAATTCCATTTTTATTTTTGGGATTCAACTTAAGCGGAGATAGTACAATTTACGATATAAATGTAACAACCATCGACGGAGAAGATATCACACTTCAATCATATTCGGGAGATGTTTTACTTATTGTAAATACAGCCTCAAAGTGTGGATATACACCACAATATGAGGGGCTCCAAGAGCTTCACGAAGAATATGGCGATAAAGGATTACGTGTATTAGGGTTCCCGTCAGGTAATTTTGGGGGTCAGGAGCTGGACACCGAAGATGAAATTGTCGAGTTCTGTGAAGTGAATTATGGTGTCAATTTCCAGATGTTCTCAAAAACCGATGTCAAAGGTCAAGATATCCATCCGTTGTTTGAGCAATTAACAAGTACCGATAACCAAGACTTTACCGGTGAAATTAAGTGGAATTTTGAAAAATTCCTCGTAGACAGAGAAGGGAATTTGATCAGGCGATTCAGAAGCAACGTAACGCCAACCAGCGATGAAATCACTGCATCGATAGAAGAAATTTTATAACACCATTTCCACCTCATTCCCATCCCGATGCGAGGGGCACAATTGATTTTGTGCCCCTTCCGTTTATGTTTAGATTTTTTTCTTATCTCTTGACATCCTGCCAATATGGGTGGTATATTTAGGTCTGTCAAAAATTGATGCTTTTGGCAAAGTAACCGGATGGTCCGGTAGTTCAGCTGGTTAGAACGCCTGCCTGTCACGCAGGAGGTCGCGAGTTCGAATCTCGTCCGGATCGCATTGAAGCCCAATCACGTACAGGTGTTTGGGCTTTTTTGTTTTTTGAATTTAGGGTAACAGAATATTTCGTAGTAAGGTAGTAAGATGGATGCAAGGAGATTTAAATTCTCTCTGAAGCCTTAACCATCTTTGCTGGTTTGACTTGCTCTGCGCCGGGATTCCACATAACTCTGCAAAACACTCGCACCCCAAATCTCCACATTGTTGCGAGGCTGTCATATAAGTTAGGATATGTTTCCCGGGCAGTTACTGGGATTCAAAGTGCTATCATGAAGAGTACGCTAATGAAACGGTTGTTATTTATATACACCGTTCGTGTTCATCAAAAAATTCCCATAGAACTGTGCTTGCGTTGATGTCTTTATTGGTTTCGCCCGCGATCATTTCATAACGACATGGCGCATAAGGTGCAGGCGCCAACGTGTTGAAATTGTTTACAAATGAAAGAGTAACTAATTAATCCGAAGCGGGCAAGAATTGGCGAGGCCTGTCCCCCTTAATGCGCGGGTTATACTGCTATTTTATGTTCGAGGAATTTAGAAAGCGTAACCCAGGCTGAGCCCACCTGATAATTGTGGACGTCCATCGCTGTAAAATGGAGTTGCACCTATTCTGAAAAGGAAACCACCATCAACGGGTTGATACCGATATCCAAAGGTTGTGGTAACTCCACCAATTCCACCGCCTGAAAAAGATCCGTAATTCTCTAATGTTCCTCCAGCTAAAACAAATTGCAATCCAGCTCCTAATTCTAAACGATGACTGCCTGAACCGACCAAATAATTAGCCATGACTGGAAGAATAGCAAAGCTAATTTGATCGTCAGTTGATTGCTCTGACTGTCCTTCAATGATCATAAACCCCATTCTACCACCAAAATGGTTGGTAAATCTATGATCATAGTTTATGCTGTAGAAAAAGCCATTGCCTAACAACTCTACATATACACTATTAGAGCTATAGTTTTGAGCTGTTGCATGTTTAGGAATTAAAATTACTGAGAGTAGAAATGTTGCGATGATTATCAGAATTGATTTTCGCATTGGTAATTAATTTTGATTTAGACTTGATGATTACGATAGCGAAAAATGGAGCAGTATAACGTCCTGCGGTTTAACCGGCTTGACCTTAGTGGCTGGTAATTTATATAAAACTCTGAATTTATTTAAGTCTACTAATTTTTAAACAGCAAACAGCGGTCAAGTCTGGGTTGAAACCGTGGTTATTTGCATCTTGTTTGTGTTTATTGCGTGATTATTAATGATTTTTGTGCTTACCGGAAGATTACTCAGCATTGAAATAACCATCGAATACAGTAAAAAAAACATATCCTTTGACACTGCCCTTCAGAATGATTTTACATCAATCCGTTCCAATGTCTCAAGCATAATAAAGCATTTTGCGAGGCCGTCACATAAGTCCGGATATGTTTCCCGGGCAGTTACTGGGATTCAAAGAGCTATCATGAAGAGTACGCTAATGAAACGGCTGTTATTTATATACACCGTTCGTGTTCATCAAAAAATTCCCATAGAACTGTGCTTGCGTTGATGTCTTTATTGGTTTCGCCCGCGATCATTTCATAACTCACATTTTCAACTCCAGGCCAGGTATGCCCGCCCCCATTAATCCGATACAAACTCACGTCAGCATCACAAGCACAGTCACTAAATTGAAAGAGAGATACTGTTGAATTATCCCGACTATTTACATCGGGCAATTGTGTTTCGGGTTTTGTAGTTGAGCAGTTGTTATTTTCCTTCCAAAAATTTGCAAGTGTTTCAATTCCCGCAATCGGTGATGGATTGTTGGCAACCGTTCCACCGTTGTACGGGACAAAAGGGTCGGCATCTCCAAGCATCAAGAGCATTGGAATTGATTGTGATGTTGTACATTTGCTTAAAACGTCAGAATCGATCGTTGCACCTAAAGTTCCCACCCCTGCAAATACATCCTCGAGCTCACAGGCTAATTTTTGGCTCATAAACCCACCATTTGAAAAACCGGCAACATACACTTTGTTTGAATTAATACGATAATTCGATATAAGTTTTTCTACTAATTTTAAAATAAAACCTACATCATCAATCCCCATTAGTGTTGCACTTGTTTCCCTTCCATCAGCCCAGCTAAATCCATTCTGACCAGCAGGCGCAAATCCTTGGGGATAAGCAATCATAAATCCATTCGCGTCAGCTACCGGATTCATTTGGGTAAACCCCTGAACACTTTTTGCATTTCCACTTCCTCCATGCAACATAATTACCAAAGGAAGATCGGTAAGTCCATCGTATGCTGGTGGAATATGCAGATTGTAAACTCTTTGATTATTCTGATGTTCTAATGATCCACTCACACTTGATGGAAATTGCTGTGATTGCAAGTCATTATTTACATCATTACCACAAGCCTGAAGCAGACTCATGATTACAATAACGAACGTTAAATTTTTCATTTACTGAAATTT